>WRBE01000031.1 GCA_009779845.1 Oscillospiraceae bacterium | reverse complement strand
TTCACGATTTCAAAGCCCAGCTCGCTATCCATCTCCGTCGTTCCAACAATTACCCGATGCGTCCGCTCAACTGGAAAGCTCCTATAGAACTCATCAATGTCCAATATGTTTGACTTTCCTACAAAGAAGGCAATTCTACAATTTTGTAAACATACCCGGCGCAAAATTGCGCCGGGTATGCCGTCTATTTGGAAGCGTCTTTTCCTACTCCCTATTACCCCACCTGCACCCGACAAAACTTCTTCTTCCCTCGCTTTAACACAACCCCATCGCCGCTCAAATCCTCGGCGGTAAAGTTCACATCAAAGCTCTCTACCTTCACCCCGGCGGCTTCTACGCCGCCTTGTTCTACGGCGCGGCGGGCTTCGCTTTTGGAGGGGCAGAGGTCGGTTTTCACCAGCAAGGTCAAAATATCAATGGCCCCATCGGTGAGGTCAGCGGCATCAATCGTCACCGTAGGCATATCCGCCGCACCACCGGCGGTGAAGAGGGCTTTTGCGGTCTCTTCCGCCTGCTTGGCATCGGCCTCACTGTGGACGAGGCTGGTGAGTTCGTAAGCCAAGATGGCTTTGGCACGGTTGATCTCGCTCCCCTCCCATTTGGCCATCTCTTCAATCTCCGCCACCGGGAGGAACGTGAGCATTTTCAGGCAGTTGATAACATCTGCGTCATCAATGTTGCGCCAGTATTGGTAAAACTCAAAGGGTGTGGTTCTTTCCGGGTCAAGCCATACGGCCCCGGCCATGGTTTTGCCCATCTTTTGGCCGGTGCTGGTAAGGAGCAGCTTGAAGGTCATGCCGTAAGCATTCTCCCCCGCTCCGCCGGAGTCGGCACTGGTCTTTTTGCGAATCAGCTCTGTTCCAGCTAAGATATTCGACCACTGGTCATCCCCGCCGCATTGCAGCTTTACTCCGTGCTGTTTGTAGAGCACATAGAAATCATACGACTGCATAATCATGTAGTTAAACTCGAAGAAACTAAGCCCCTTTTCCCACCGGGCCTTGTACGCCTCGGCAGTGAGCATCCGGTTGACAGAGAAATGGGCCCCCACCTCTCGGAGCAAATCCACGTATTTCAACTCTAACAGCCAGTCGGCGTTGTTGACCATCATGCTTTTCCCAGGGGAAAAGTCTAAAATCTTACTGGCTTGCCGCCGGAAACATTCACAGTTGTACTCAATTTGCTCTAAGGTCATCATCTGGCGCATGTCGGTTCTCCCGGAAGGGTCACCCACCATGGTGGTGCCGCCGCCTAACAAGAACACGGGGATGTTCCCCGCTTTTTGCAGGTGGCGCATGATGATAAGCTGCACCATGTGCCCCACATGGAGGCTGTCGGCAGTGGCATCAAAGCCGATATAAAACTTGGCACCGCCGCCGTCTAAGAGCTCTTGGATGTCTTTCTCATCGGTCATTTGGGCAATCAGGCCACGGGCTTTCAGTTCTGCAAATACACTCATTTCATCTACTCCCTTGTTGTTTTATACGCTTCCGCCGCCGCAATCTGTTCTCCAGCGGACAGGAGGGTTACATCCGTTATCCTATCACCGCCAGTGAGGCGGGCGATCTCTTGTTTTCGACCATCCATGTCTAACAGGGTCACTTGGGTATATGTCCGACCGTCGGCCACTTGTTTGTTTATCAGAAAATGTCCATCCGCCAAGGCCGCAATCTGGGGCAGATGGGTGACACAAATGACTTGCTTGGCGTGTGCCAAACTGCACATCTTCTCCCCCACCCGCTGGGCAGCGATACCGGACACGCCGGTATCCACCTCATCAAATACCATGGTAGAAACCGTGTCATTTTCCGCCAGTACGCTTTTTAAGGCCAGCATAATCCGGGCCAATTCTCCGCCGGAGGCGATGCGGCTAATTTTGCCCAGCTTTTCCCCGGCATTTGCGCTCATGACAAAACTGACGGCATCTAACCCGGTGGCATCCGGGGCCTGTTCTGCAAAATCAACGGCAAACCGGACGCCGGGCATACTCAGCTCGCCTAGTTCTTTGATAATCCGTGTTTCTAGTTCTTTTGCCGCTTTTTGCCGTGCTGCACGGAGGGCCTGACCGGCTGTTATCACGGCCTGCTCGGTCTCTGCCAGTTGTTTCTCTAATTTTGCCGCCCGGTCGGCGGAAAAGCTAAGGGTGTCTAGTTCTTCTTTGCATCGCTCTAAAAAAGCCAGCATTTCGGTCTCACTGCCGCCGTATTTACGGCCTAAGCGATTGAGTAAGGCCAGCCTAGCCTCCAACTCGTCTAGTTCTTCCGGGGAAAACTCTAAGCTGTCCCGCAGGTCTCGCAGTTGCTCCACTGCGTCCTCCAGCCCGTACCGGGCCTCTTTTAACCCTGCGGCGATGGGTTTGAAGCTCTCTGATAACTCTGCGGCGTACTCCACTTGGTCGTCCGCCTGTCCCACTAAACTAATGGCCCCCACCGAACCATCATCGTCACCATAGAGGGCGGCGAACGCATCATTGACCCGTGCCGCCAACTTCCCGGCGTTTGCCAAAAGGGTGCGCCGCTCTTGTAGCGCTTCTTCCTCGCCGGGGCGGAGGTTTGCTTCTTCCAGCTCTTGTATCTGAAACTGCAATGTATCTAACCGCCGGGCTTTCTCACTCTCGTCCATTTGCAGGGCGTTATACTCTGCTTGCAAAGCGCGGTGGGCGTTGTAGGCCGAGCGGTAGGCTGTCCGTGGGGCCTCTACATCACCGAATCTGTCTAAATAGCCCAAATGATATACCTCGTCTAACAGTTGCTGCCCATCATGCTGGCCGTGGATGTTGAGCAACAACTCGCCCAAAGCCCGCAGTTGCCCTGCTGACACAGGGATACCGTTGACACGGGCACTGCTTTTGCCCTCGGCGGTAATTTTACGGAGCAAGTATAGCTCGTCTTCCGGGTCTACCCCGTTTTCCTCGAACCAGTCTAGGACCGGGACATCCGTAAACACTGCCGTCACCGTGGCGTTCTCGGCCCCGGTGCGCACCAAGTCCCGGCTGACTCGACCGCCTAGTACAGCACCCATGGCATCAATGACGATACTTTTCCCCGCTCCAGTCTCTCCGGTGAGTACGTTGAAGCCGGGCCCGAAGGTGATCTCGGCCCGCTCCACCACAGCGACATGGTCGATTTTTAGTAGTTGTAACATGCGAAAAGCCTTCCTTATAGCATGGCTGATATCTGTACTTGAAACTGCTCTGCCGCTTGATTGTCTTTCATCGCAAGAAACGCCGTATCGTCCCCGGCGATGGTACCCACTAAACCAGCACACCCCATGGCATCAATGGCACTGCACGCAGCCGGGGCCAACCCCGGCAAAGTGCGTAGCACTACAAGATTCTGGGCCACCGCCACCTGCGTCACACTTTCTTTGAAAATAGTCCGTAGGCGCTCATTATACCCGGCAATCACCCCGCCTTGGGGTACACGATACCGATAATTGCCGTCTGGGGTCTGTTCTTTGGTGAGGCCCAATTCCCGAATATCTCGTGAGATGGTGGCCTGGGTGCTGACAAAGCCCGCCTCTTTTAATGCCTCCGCTAAGGCGTGTTGTGTCTCAACATTATGGGTCTCAATAATCTCTTGGATTTTTTCGTGTCGGGCACTTTTCATGTTAACTCTCTCCTAACTTTTCATTGACCATTTGATAAAAACTCCGCCCTGCCGCTTTGACCAGCCGGGTGATATAGCGGCTACGGGTAACCCGCACTTCGTCTTGATCTTCTAAGGGGAGGCTGCCTCCGTCCACGGATAAAAACCCTTGTTTCCCGTGGGCTAATGTGCTTTGTACTGTCACTACCCGCTCCGGGGCTAGGACAAAACTCTTGGCCCGCAGGGCGTGGGCACAGATGGGCGTGACGGTGATGCTCTGGGCCGTGGGCTCAATAATCGGCCCCCCGGATGCCATGGAGTAGGCGGTAGATCCCGTGGGGGTGCAGACTACAACCCCATCCCCGGAAAACCGGGAAATCAAGTCCCCGTCCCCGAACACCGCAAAGTCTACTAGCCGGGCCACACCTTTGACCACCGCATCGTTTAATGCAAACCCTTGATACACTGTGGCACCGTCCCGGTTCACGGTGACATCTATCATCATCCGTTCTTCCAGTTGCGGCATGTCCTCGGCGGCTACTCTTGCAATCTCATCTGTATCCTCCGGCTCTAGCTCTGCCATAAACCCCTTGCGGCCTAGGTTGACGGTCAAAATCGGTACGCGATACGGTGCCGCAATACGGGCTAGGTGTAAAATCGTCCCATCCCCGCCTAAGGCGATCAGCAGTCGGGCATTCCCCAACTCTTCCGTGAGTGCCTTTAGTTCCTTCCCTATGGGCTCGCTCCGTTCCTCTGATACATAGTCCAAGGGGAGCACAAGGGGCGTGATGCCCTTTGCCTCTAGCCGACAGCGGATGTTGTCTGTGTGGGTAAGTCCTATATCTCGCAGAGGGTTCGGGGCGAGAATAATTTTTTTCATAAGCACCTCCCCATGGTCAGTCTATTTCATGGCTCTCTGCCGCTACTTTTTCCGGGTCTAAGTCCGGGGCAGAGGGTTTGTTCGTTTGCAAATATCCCAAATATTCAATATTCCCCTCCGGCCCGCGAATGGGGGAATAGTCCAAGGCCATGACACCGAACCCGCAAGCGACAGCGTCTTCTAAAAACCGCTCTAACACTTGCCTGTGTACCGCCGGGTCACGGACGACACCTTTTTTGCCCACATGTTCCCGTCCCGCCTCAAACTGGGGTTTGATGAGACAGATGACCTCTCCATCGGTCGTGAGCAAACTATGAACCGCCGGCAGGACAATGCGAAGAGAGATAAACGACACATCAATCGTAGCCAGCTCTGGCGGTTTCTCTAATGTCTCCGGGGTCAGATGACGAATGTTGGTTCGCTCTAACACCGTCACCCGAGGGTCTTGCCGGAGCTTCCAGTCTAATTGTCCGTACCCCACGTCTACGGCATACACATGCGCCGCCCCGTTTTGGAGCAAACAGTCCGTGAACCCACCGGTGGAGGCCCCGCAGTCAATACAGCACTTTCCCGCTGGGGAAACCCCAAAGGTCTCTAAGGCCTTTTCCAGTTTCAGCCCGCCACGGCTCACATATCTCAAGGTGGTACCTCGCACTTCGGGCCTCGCATCTTCCGGCACCATGTGCCCCGGCTTGTCCGCCCGTCTGCCGTCTAAAAACACCACGCCGGACATGATAATGGCTTGGGCCTTCGCCCGGCTCTCCGCCATGCCAAGGCTTGTGAGAAGCATGTCCAGTCGCACTTTTGCCATAACCTAGAGATGCCCCTTTCCGGTGAGTTTCGCCACAAGCCAATTTTTTCGGTAAATCACCCGCGCAGTCCAGAATACGATCTTCGTACTGCCATGGATGGCCACGCTTTTTCCCCAAGCCTTCCCGCCGATGGTGAACCCCACCACAACGCCGGAGATGACTAAATTCACCACAAGATGGGCCAATTGAAAATCCGCCGCCAACCGTGCCGCCAGCACCGCCATGGTGGTACCGGAGATGATCCCCGTAATATCCCCCACCACATCGTTGCAGAAATTAGACACCCGGCTGGCGTTTTTAATCAGCCAAATCGCCTCTTTGGCTCCGGCTCCCCGCCGGGCGGCCATAGAGTGAAAGGGCGTCTCATCCGCCGCTGTCACCGCCACACCCACAATATCAAATAAAATTCCAACCAGAATTAAAACAAATAATACCAAGGCGGCCACAATATATCCCGCCCCCTCCAGCGCCGCCGTAGACGCCAAAGTAAACACCGTAGCCAGCACAACACTGGCCACCACAATCCGTATCACCCATCGCACATCACTTTTTTTCATAATAAACAAAGCCCTTGACCTAAAATTCGCCTTTTGCTCTTGACCGTTCCCGCTTTGAGTGGGGCTTCGCCCAAATCGGAGCAACGCAACGGCTAGGCGTAGTGCAGTTTTCGCCCAAATGACCACGCCCGGCGGCGAAAACAGAACACAGTCTAGCCGGTAACGATACGCGGTTGCAGGCGGGGTAAATCTTACGGCTTTGGTCGGGTTGAATTTCTCCACAGGCCACCTCTCGTTGCCGATCAGGCGGTTTCCCTTTAACGCCCACGTTCCAGTGTTACCAACTGAAAGACCCGATTGCCACTTAGTCCGCACTGTAATCCCCCGCCTGCCTGAGATAATTTGATCTCAACAGCCTAGGTGTTTTCCACCACGGTCTTACCGATCCTTTAGCCTCTTTTGCAGTGGGTATTTCAAAGGGCAATTCCCCCGCTGACCTGGCCGGGTCATTGAGGGCAGGTTCCCCCATCCGCACCGCACCACGCAAGGCAGGCTACTCTGCACACAGCATCTAGGGAGTGTACACTCCCTCGGGGGCATCCGCCCCCGTCACGCACCGCACTACAGGTTCTCACCCTGAGCCGTGCCGCCGCCTTACCACAAAGGGAGTCGGCAAGCACCACGAGAACAGGTCTCCACGGTAACAGGAACCGCCTCTCCATGCCATTGGAGAGCGCCCTGAAACCGCAGGAATCCCAGGGGATTCCTCCCTCCAGCACCCACCCCAAACTGGCGTTCAAAGCAGGCACCACAGGTTTCACAGATATGCCCGACGAAGGATTTTTAGGCCCTTCTTGGGGATCGGCAGTACCGACTAGGATACTGCACCGCTGTGCTGCTTATTCCGCAGCGGACTCCCTCTCGTTGAAAGGGAACTATTAGTTTATCAAATTTTTTGTATAAATACAAGCCATTCCCATGGTTTTTTGTTTCTGCTTTGATTTTCTCTTATATAGTCGCACCGCTCGGCAAACATTCAAGGCCCAGTGCGAATGCACCGGGCCTTGGGTTATGGTATTACAATGAAGCTAGAACGCTCCTACTGTGGCCAATGGACGTACTTCCAGTTAATGGCCTCATCACCATCTCTGGTCAAGTAGTGGTTGTTCGCCGCTCCTAGCACGGATGCGAAGTACCATGCGCCGCCCGCCACATCTGGGAAAGTACGGGCACGATATTCGTGCATGAGTGCCCCATCTTCATGTAAGCTTGCACGGACGTCACGGCTGTCAATCCGGCCTAAGATACGGTTCACTGCCGTTGCTACCTCGGCACGCATGATGTTGGCACGGGGACGGAACCTGCTCTGCTCGTCTCCTACCATCCAGCCTTCGCTGAAGGCTGTGTACACGTAGTTGCCAGCCCAGCCGCTGATGCTGCCCACATCCGTGAATGGCATCGTACCGGCTGCTTCTGCGTACTCAATCGTACGAGCCAACATGGCCGCCAGTTGTTCCCGCGTGATGTAGTCTCTCGGCAGGAATCTGCCTTCGCCATCACCTTGCACCAGTCCTTCGGTGTATGCCCATGCCACGTAGTAGTAGAACCAGTTTGCCGCACTTACGTCGCTGAAGGCCGTAAAGCTCGTCATGCCTTCTGGCAACTCCCCTGCTTCAAACCCGTCTATCATCGTACGGGCCAGAATCGCCGCTACCTCAGCACGGGAGATGTTGGCACGGGGTAGGAAATAACCGTATGGATTTCCGAACATGTACGCTGTGTGGAATTCCGCCAACGCATTCATGGCTGCCCGGAGGGCTTCGTTCGCTGCGTCTACATCTGCTTGCGTGGCGGCTTGATTGTCATAGACCGCTTGTGCCGCATCTCTCGCTGCTACAAACGCCGCCCAGCTTGCATCTGAGTGGTCGCCTTGCTCTTCTAACTCCGCCGCTTCCGCTAATGTGTCACGCAGGGCGTCACGGTTGACAATCGGTGGAGCTATCAGCTGTAAGCCATCAATCGCCGCACGGAGATTGGCGTATGCTGTGTCAATCTCGCCTTGCGTTATGGCGTTTACTAGGGCATACTCTGCCGCCGCTAGGGCTTCTTGCAAGTTGGCCCAAGTTTCCGGGGTGTAGGCTGTTGCGTCGAGGCCGCCGACATGCTCAATCAGGGCTTCCAAGGCTTCTGTGTTCAGTGTCCCTAGGTCTACCGGGCGAACAATCAAGTTGCCGCTATCCGCAGGGTACTCTACCACTTCATAGCCCGCAGGCGGTGTGATGGTAACAATCACGTTACCCGCACCGTCTGTATCGGGTGTAGAGGCCCAGTTGTCAGGCAAGCTAATGCTGATATCATCATCCGGGTCTGCATCTGGCAGAGTGATGACGATGTTGCCGTTGCCGTCTGTGCTGATGGTGTGGTTGCCGTCTGGGTCTACAGTCACGGTAATGTTGCCGTCTTCTACTTCCACCTCAATCTCGACATCAGGCTCGATTGGGCCGACTACTGGTTGTGCAAACAGCCATGTCATGAAGGTTGTGTCATAAACAGATCCTTCGTTAATCACGGTGTTTTCATTGCCCACATCGTCGTTGAGTAGAATAATCCATGACCAATGGCGATCTGGATAGAATTGACGCGGGTCACCTTCTCCATCGACAAACCATTCATTGGGTAGCTCGGTGCCGAATACTTGGTCAAAAATGGTAATCCGTACATCTGCTGCACCGGCTGCTTGCAGTCTCTCATGGTTGACACGAGAGCTGTCATGATTATGTCCGGGGCCTGCCTCGGCTTGAATGTACCAAATCGGAATATGTGCAAGCAATTCCGCTTGCTCAACTGTGAGTTCTGCACCGCCGCCTGCTGGGCAGATGAGGGCTGCCGCCGCAAAGAAATCCGGGTTCTCACGCATGAACAACTGGGACTCAGCGGCACCGGCAGATGGCCCGGATGCATAGATGCGATCTGCATCTACAATGCCTTCTTGGATCAGGTATTCAATGTAGGCAATGACACCATCTCTGGTGTAGCCAGAGTATCCGCGTTGTGGTGCCAGAATCACTGCATCTTCTGGTGCGTTGAGCATCCAGCCAATGCCTCCCATGTTGGCAAACAGTTGTGCGCCTTGGTTTCCGCCAGCCTGCGAAGTAAAGCGCTCACCGTGGCCGTGGCTCCATAGCACCAGCGGAAGTGGTTCGTCGGATTCCGGTATGAATACTCTGTATTGCTGGTCGTTGAACGCAACCATTGCAAAGTCATCGTAGAGCGGACGCACGATGTCCGCTTGTACGCCGACTGCATCGTCAATAGTAACACTGTAATTGAGGTTGAGCCAGTAGTTACTTTGGGTTGCGAATGTCCACAGAGACGCATTTGAGCCGTTTACTTGTGCATTCGTGTTGTTGAACCCATACCGCAACTCAACTACGATGTAGTTACCCGCTACAACAACCGGGGTTTCTTCGTCTCTTCTAATCAGCGTATGCTCCAGCTCGCCTGTGGTGCTCAAGTATGTCGCAACAACCTCACGAGTACCGTTGAAGATTGGCGTTGCTGCGGCAGCCGCTCTTGGGTCTCTCAAAACTGCTGAGACCTCAATGTCCATGTCAGCAAGCTCTGCGGCTGTTACTTCATGGCCCATGTCAATGACCAATGCCGTAACCGCACTGCCCCACTCCAATACGTCTACGTTTAAGGCGAAGGGACGCAGGTCAGGTCCGGGGTAGCGGACAAGGGCTTCCATGGTGTCCATGAGTTCTTGGGTCGCTTCGTCGATGACCGCTTGGGCGGCCTCTAGGCTACCGTGCTCACGCATCAATCTTTGCAGATTTTCGATAATCGCATGGCGAGATGCATGGTTTGCATAGCCGTGGGTGTTGCTGCCTTGGCCCCCAACCGGCACCATGGGCTCAAACAGTTCCGCTACTGCCGCACGGGCTTCTGCAAATGGTGCCCAGCTTTCCGGTGTCCAGTTTTCTTCCAACTGGCGGCTGGCTAATGTACGTGCAATGGACATGTCGTTGGGATCCGGCAATGTGAGGTATGCGTGTTGCTCCCCTGTTATGACTAAGGTCAGGCGATAGTTATATCTCGTTCCCAGAGTCGGATGGCTCACATTAAACAAGAGTTGTTGGCCCAGGATTCCGCGCCATCCCATTGCATTGATAGTTGCGTCTGCACTCAACGTATGGGCAGCAGTGCTGCCGCCGGAACCAATACCGTTCCACTGTGTGCTGGATGTAACCTCTCCCGGTATACCGCTAATTGTGCGGTTCCCTGGGGTAAAGATCAGACCGGCAGGCAGGGTGTTGTCAATAATCGGTGTGCTACCGTCTGCCTCTACGCCTACAATTCTACCGACAAAGGTCACGGTTGCGCCGGGAGTTGCGTCCAAGGTTGCGCTAAAGGGTTGGTCAACGATGCCCCACGGCAAGCTCATGGTGTAGATGTTTGCAACTTCCTCTAAACCGCTGGTGGGAAGCGTATCGTCCAAATCTGCCAAATATTTGACAGGAGTCCGACCGAAGTGCGCCACACGGGCATCGTCAATCACTACTGTTTCGCCGTCGGCGTTCCAAGTCAGGCCAAACGCAAAGTCGTATGTGTTGCCGTCTGCATCGGTGAAAATCTCATCTCCGACAAAACTACGGGGCTGGTCTTCATTTTGTGCTTCTACCACACGCATGTTGGCAGGCTTTTGGAAGGGCAACAGGCCGCTGGGTGCGTGGTTGCCGGAAATGACTTCCAACACTGCCGCGTCACTTGCCGCAAAGCGGATGATGACTGCGTCTGATACGTGGTCAATCTCTGTCATGACTGACGGGTTATCCACATTCATGACTGTGATAATTGGTACATACGGCCCGACTGCTTCTGCAACATCCAGCAGTAGGCGGAGGTCGGCTATATTCTCAGCTTGTGAGGTGAAGTTTCTATAGCTTCTGTTCAGGATACGGTTTCCGAAGTTTGCACCGCCGGGCTGGGCGTTGAAGTTCCGCCAGTCACCTGCGTAGGAGATTGGTCTGGCATGAACTGCGGTGTACTGGCTAAACTGGTTGGTCAGCGGTACATAACCTGCGCTGTTGTGCCAACCGCCGCCGAATGCGCCGGAGCTCATAAACGGACTTCCCACCGGTACGATGGCAACATCGGCCAAGGTCGGGTCACTGACAACCTCAAACCCGAATTCATGTGCTTGCACGAATGCGAGACTGCGGTTTGCGCCTGTGCCTCTATGCGGAATGTATACTCTGGTATTCTCCGCCAGCGGAAGCAGATCATTGCTATTTTTCAGTAGCACTGTGGATCTGATTTGTGCGTCATACCCGGCATCAAAGTTGTCCTGATTGTGGCCTAGGTCAAAGGCGTATACGGGACAGGTGAAGGGGTTTTCCATGAGACCGGTGATGAATACATTGTGCAAGAGCGGCTGTACAGAACCCTGCATCATCGCCTCAAATGCCGTTGGATCATCAGAGTTGCCGTAGGCTTCCATAATAAACGCTGTGGTGTTTGCGCCGCCGAACTGGTTTACACCGGCACGGATCAAGAGCTCTGAGCGCTCTGCTCTGGTCAGCATGTCAACGCTGGGGCCAAAGCCACGGGCACCGTCAACTTGCCAGTCTGTACAGATAACACCGCTAAATCCGAAGGTGTCTCTTAGCATATCTTCTAAGAAGAAGTCACTAAATGCGATGGATGCATCTAACCCTCTCGGATCAATGTTGTTGTTGATGGAGTAGTACGGCATAACCGCAGTTACCACACCGATAGATGGGTCAGCTTGCCCAGTGGCGGGTTGTAGGCCACCGTACACAAACGGTGCCAAGTGGGCTTCAAAGTAACCGCCGGGGAAGATGCCGTATGCGCCAAACTCGTTATGTGCGTCACGACCACTCTCCGTGGGTGCGCCACCGGTCCAGTGCTTCATCATGGCGTTGACACTATGACGGCCCCAGTGACCGGTCATGTCATCAAAATCATCAAAGTCGCCGTCAAAGGTGCCTTGCCAGCCGATGGTGTAGACACGGGCCAACTCAGCAGACAGTCTCGGATCCTCACCGAAGGTGCCGCTGTAGCGGGTCCAACGGGTATCGGTTGCGATGTCGATGTGGGGATGCAGGGCAGTCGAGATACCGAACGCACGGTACTCAGCGCCTGCAACTTTGGAGAAGTGTAGCACGGTCTCCGGACACATGGTCGCCGCCAAGCCGAGGGTGGTCGGCCAGAGAGACATGGTGCCAAGGTTATCAGAATAGAACTCCACGCCGATGGCAGGGCTGTGTCTCGGGTCAGAGCTGTTGTTGTTGGGGATACCGAGACCAAAGCTTTCAGACATGGCTTGGGTGTTGTTGTTCCAGCCTGCGTGTGCATCACCAAAGTTCCCGGTGCCCGCAATCAGTACATGGCGCAGGTCGTCATTGGCTAGGAATACGGATTGCGCATATGTCGGATTGGTGGGGTCTTGCCGGTTTGCGGCATTGGGGAACCAAGCAGTTTGGTGACCGGAGAAGAGCATGAGGCCTGCGACCTCTTGTACGCTCATCCGGCTTGCCAGATCAGCGATTCTCTCTTCGTCCGATAGTCTCCAGTCTTCATACGGGTCTAGTACGCCGTCTCTGTTTAGGTCTCTAAAGACCGGGAAGTTAACTGTTGCGAAACCGGCTCTGGTGGATACACCGTCCGGGCGTGCGGCGTTGGTGGCCTCTGCTGTCATGGTTCTCATCTCAAAGCCCGGCAAGTTATCAATGTCTATCACATTGCCGTTTTCATCAATGATTTGACCGGCGAAAACAGAGGTTCCCAGTGTGACCAACTCATCGCCGTTGGCATCCACTACCGTGATGTAGCGCACATGGTCGTCTGGAATCCAGTGGGCAAATACTCTTACACCGGTTTCCTGCTGTGCCGGGGTAAAGGTTCCTGCGGGACCAGCAACAGCATTGTGCTGACCCGTGCCGGGGTCTGCATAGCGGAACCAACCGGCAAACGTGTAGCCTGCCCGCACCGGGGCATTTGCGTTGGTGACCGCACCAATCGCAGTGCCGGGTGCATCTAGTCTGGCACCAACACTGCCATTCGCCGCAATCGCTGCTCTGGCAAAGACGCCGTTGTTCGGTGCGCCGTCATAGTTCCAGTCGAAGATGACTTGTTGGGGGAACTGCGATGTCACAGCCGTTATGGTCAGGTTCGCCGCAGGCATGATAATGGTTGCGGGATTGGTTGTTGCGCTGCTGCCGGAAACAAAGCTAACGGCGGTTGTAGGCTCAATATTCCATCTGATAAATTCATAGTTTTCAGGCACCGTGGTAGTCAGTGTCACTTGGGTGCCCACCACATGGCTCGCTAAGTTCGGGGTTTTCACGCCGTCAACCACTGTTAGGGTAACCCGCTCCTCCCCTATACGCCATGGTGCTGTGAAGCTAAATTCTGTGCTCCCAAACAGTGCCGGGAACTGGACACCGTTCATGAATATAATCGGCTCACCGCCCAGCAGATCAATGTCATCTGTCTGGAAACCGGTGATTAGATTTTCTCTCACACCAATGGGAGATGTTTGAAGGCCGCCGGCGAGTGTGCCACACATCGTCCCGGAAGTTGCACCCAACGCAATCGCAGTGTCTGCTGAGAACACACCGTGAACTTGGTTACTTCTGCCTTCCACTCTCATCTCGAAGATATCTTGTGTCCATGCCAGAGCTGTAACATCAATCTCATTTAAAGGCCCTGTTCCACTGGGACGAGTTGCAGTAACACGGTATCTCCTTTGTCCTGCTACGCCGCCTGTCGTAACGGTCGGCTCTACCCCTGCATCGGGAAGAGTTAAGACAGCAACCCACTCGCCGTCAACGTATACAAATGGTGCGCTGACAACAATAGTATCCGTGCCGGTATCCGCCGCACCTGAACGCAACACCAAGTTTGCCACGTCCCCTTCTTGTGCGCTGACAGAGGTAACGATGAGTTCCGCTGCATAGCCAGATATCATGCGGGTATCGCCAGCCGCAAAGGTGGCTCTGTTGACACTCAAATCGAAGTGCCCGACCGCATCTTCAAAGCGGATGGTGTTGATATCAAGACCCGTTGCGGTGGGGTCAATCTCAATCCGCAACACTTGCTGGCCGGCTGCCAATGTCACAACTTGTGATGCAATGCTAGCACCGACTGTAAAGGTCCCCAACAGTGTACCGGAATCGTCTCTGTCTGCGTCTACAGCTTTGGTGGACAGCCGCAGTGCATTGGATGCAACAGGGCCGGTTCTGTTGTTGGTCTCAAAGACAGCAAGGTAGTCACCAGCATCTTGCACATGAACCAAGTACTCTACCCATGCCATTTCACCCGCAAAGAACGTCAACGGATTTGCCATCGTGGTAACACCTATAACAGGCAACGCATCGGTGCCGTGGTTGAGATTTCCGCCTGTACGAATCCGGGTGGAGGCCAGATAGCCGCCTCTATCAAATACAGGCTGTCTGTATAGCCGCTCGTTGGTCTCTGGGCTATGAGTGTAGATGAATCCGTCGATGTAACTGTCGTCTGTCAAGTTAATTGCAATGGGAGTTGTTTGACGGACAGGGCGCTCGAAGGTGTTCGGGGTCAGGGCATTAGAGCGCTCGTCACGGTTTAAGCCTGCACCGAGGTTCCAGAGGTTTGCGGCGGAATTGGTAACCGTGGTTCTGCCAATCCACTCAGTATACCATGCCCACGGGAACGCCGTTCTACCGACAAACTCAAACTCGTCTGTGAATAACATCTCTGCCACAGCGATACCACCCTCCGTACCGGGCCACCATGCACAGATGAATGCATCCACATCACCAATAATATTTTCCATAGTCATGGGGCGACCGAAATAGCCAACCATAACGATGGGTGTGTCGGGGAAGTTTGCTTGCACTTGCCGCAAGATAACATGATCTTCCGGGTGCAGTTGCAGGTTAGAGGCATGGCCTCTGCTGTTGTTGTTGTTGTTTTGGATGGTGGCTTCCAGACCTGCGTCACCATTCCCTTCGGAATACGGGGTCTCGCCAACGGCGAGGATGATGACATCTACATCCGCCGCAGGCATGGTTGCGATAGGCAGACCGAACTCACTAAACTGCGTCACAGGGTTAAAGCCATCCAGAACACTATGCATCCCTTCTAGCAGGTTAGAGCCTATGTAGTGACCAGCAGCGGCATTGATCCCTGCTGGGGGCGCAATGGGAGTAATGCCGGTTGCGCCGGGCAGTGTAATGGTGGCTTGCCCCCACAGAGGATGTGTCTCACCTTGCCATGTACGGTTCCAATCGCCCAATTGCCAGCCAATTCTGTTGGCAAAACGGCCTGCAACCAAAATACCTTCTGGGTCAACCTCAAGCAGTTGCTCCATAATGGTTCCGGTTGCGCCGGTAGCAATGGGGGCCGCCGGTACTTCGTTCTTCAAGAGAACCAACGACTCACGGGCCGTTTGTCTCGCAACATCCGGTAACTCGGTGATACCGGGTGTCTCAATTCCTAAGTTTGCTTCAAAGAAGTTATCGCCTTCAAAAATGTCTAAGCCCGCCCTCAGCATGGTATCGGAATAGGCGATCGCCTCATTGAGCGCCGCCATATAAGTAGCGTTGTCTCTCCACGTTGCACCTGTCAGGGTGCCATCGCCGCCGATTACGTCTCTCATGCCTGCTGCGTCTAGACCCATATTCGGGAATGGGTTATCAAACAGACCCAACTCAAACTTGACACGCAGGATTCTGGCGTTTGCGTCATATAGACGGTCAAGAGAAACTCTGTGACTTAACACGTTCATCATTTGCGTGTTGAACCAAGAGGTTCCGGCATCGAGGTTAATTGCACCCGTTGCCGGGACTCTGCCCTCATGGTTTCCAACAACCATCATCAAGTCCATACCGGCGTTGATGACCAGACCGTTTCTAAACTGAGCCTGCGTGATGGAGCTGTTGTTATAGTTGAACGCACCCAAGTATGGGTTGCCGTCTATGTTGTAAACATTTGTTCCGTTAACAGCCACAGGGTAGAAGATGTTTGCAGCTTGCGTCAACGTTGCACCAGTGGGTGCGAATGTACCGTTGGTGTGGCCGTTGAAGTCACCAACCAAGAACCCAGTAAAGCCCAGAGTCTCTCCTGTGTCATAGGTGCTCTCATTCGCCATTACGGTTCCGTCTCTATTCAACCGAGCGCCGGCACTGTTAAACCAAGGTAAGCCGGGAAGGTCTTGCCCGATGGGGCGTGTCACGATATCCGTTACGGATTGCAGTTGGTGTACACGCAACCCATTTACAGAGTTAAAGGTCGGCATCATGCTACGCGCACCGGATTCGATTAAGTGACGATAAGTTTCAATGATGTCACGGATGTCATCTTCTGCCCACCAGTCTTCTCTGGACATGAAGTTGAGGTCAAAGACACCTTGCGGATCAAAGTTGTTGCCGCCACCGGTTCCGGTCGGCCGGCCATTCGCACCACGGTTCCGGGCGATAGGCCATGAGACACCAGCGAAGTCCGGATGACTCGGTAACAGCTCGTTCACCCACAACTGTCCTTGGTTTGCGCCGTTGACACAGATACCCTCACCAAGGTAGTGCTTCATGGTAGAGCCCATAGCAAACGGGCCTGCTAAGAAGTGGAACGGATTCGAGTTGCCGATTTCGCCTGTATCAAGCATCGCATGATTAACAGGCGCTTGGCCGCCTTGGTACCCTTCTACGACTTGGGCCGCCACAATCCCCTCAAAGTGGGGGTTTTGACCGAACCCTTCTGACGTACGACCCCAACGCATATCCAAGGCCAGCGGTATACAGGGTGAGAAGGTGAAGTGATAGCCCAGTGCGGCCATCTCAAACGCAGTCACTCGGCCTGCGTCCCGGGCCAGATTAGACTCCGGCACCCAGTCAGCACCGTCTGTCATATCCCAAGCGTCAATATCAGCCAGTGTGGTTGCGCCAATATGATCTAAGAAGTCACCCATGTACGCAGCACCCACCCCAATGTTGTGCGGGAGAATGGTGGTGCCGGGGGCATGGCCTGTCCCGTGAACTGCATCAATGTGAGCAAAAATCGGAATACCCAGCGGCGTCATGTTCACTGCTTCGTTTTGGATAATGTTGTAGAAATTCAGCCAACCCTCGGTGGTGTTGCCGCCGAACGCCGCAGGAGGCACGCCGCCCCCCTCAAACAAGAAGCCGCCTAGGAAAGAGTTGCTCACACGGCTGGCGCGCGCACCGGAACCAATCTGTGCGGTTCCCATGTTTCCTGCTGTCAACTGCGTCGTCTGCCCCACCAACTCTTCCAAAGTCATTTGAGACAGCAACGCATTTACGCGCACTTCAATCGGTTGTGCTGGATCCATCCAAGTCGCCCTCGCTACGGGATCAATCACACGAGCCGGATCCCAAGGGTCTTGATAGATATCCTGTGGGTCTGTCGCCAGCGAAAATGTTGCTGGCGTTACTGGCTGTGCCAGTGCAACGGCCCCAAATCCGGGCACAATGCTAAGTAGCATGGCAAAGACCAATAGGATTGCAATAAGCCTTTTCTTCATTTTTTTGTACACTCCTTATTTTGTTTTGGGTTAGTAATCATTTCTAACCATCCAATAGTGCCATTAGCATATCATTTACCTCTCTCCTTGTCAATCTTATTTTTTATTTCCGTTATTTTTCCTATAACTATCAAACACACCCGAACGAGCCCGGGCCCACTTGACACCCTATGACAGCTATCCATGATTATTTGCGCTATTTTATGGAGGGCACCGGAAAACGCCATTTTTTTATTGACAGATGGGCCGAAATGTTATAATATATTAAACATAACATTTTATAACACCAAGGAGGAGAGAGATGGCTACTACAGTTGTCATGCCACGCGCAGGGATCTCAGTAGAGAGCTGTATTATCGGACAGTGGAAAAAACAACCGGGAGACAAGGTCTCTATGGGTGAGGTGCTGTTTGATTACGAGACAGATAAAGCCGCCTTTGAGTGCGAATCCACAGCGGAAGGAACTCTGCTGGAATGTTTTTTTGAAGATGGGGACGAGGTGCCTTGTCTGGTAGCCGTCTGTGCCATTGGCGAGCCGGGAGAAGACGTGTCCGGTCTGCGCCCCGGCGAGGCAGACAGCGGCGGAGCCGAGCCGGAAGCGGCACCTGCCGCAGACGTTGCCCCAGTAGCAGAAACCACAACCCCGGCGACAGTGACCGCTGGTGCCAATATCCAAGGCGTGTCCCCCCGTGCCCGGAAAGCGGCGGAAGAGCTGGGCGTAGACCCGACCCAAGCCTCCCCCACCGGCCCCCGTGACCGGGTTATTGTGCGGGACGTGGAGGCTTTCGCCCAGTCTCTCAAAACCGGCGATGGCTTCGGCGGCCGCACCTTCGGAGAAATGGTTGCACCGCAAGCTACAGCAACGGCGGCTCCGGTAGATGTGGAATATGTAGACGAGAAGTTCAGCAAAATCCGCAAAACCATTGCGGCGGGGATGATGAAATCCCTGTCCGAGATGGCCCAGTTGACCAATCACCATAGTTTTGATGCCAGCGCTATTCTGGCCTATCGCCGTGCCTGTAAAGCCGGCGGGGAGACCATGGGGACAGAAACCATTACCTTAAATGACATGGTGCTCTACGCCGTGTCCAGGACGCTATTGGCTCACCCCGACCTAAACGCCCACCTATTAAACGGCGACACCATGCGGCGGTTTACCGGCGTTCATCTCGGCGTGGCAGTAGACACCCCACGAGGTTTGATGGTGCCCACCATTTTCAACGCGGACAAGATGACCTTGGCACAAATCAGCCAAACGACCAAGGAACTGGCCGCTATGTGTCAAAGCGGCAACATCAGCCCGGACTTGCTCCAAGGCGGCACGTTTACCGTGTCTAACCTCGGTGTACTAGGTGTGGAGCACTTCACACCCATCATCAACCCGCCGCAAGTGGGTATTCTTGGCGTGTCCGGCACCACCATGCGGGTGAAAGAGGGCAAAGACGGTACCATCAGCACCTATCAGGCCATGGGCCTCTCTCTGACTTACGACCACCGGGCAGTGGATGGGGCACCCGCCTCGAAATTTGCTCGTGACCTCTGCAATAATTTGGCGCAATTTAGCCTGTTATTGGCCCGATAGGAGGGGTGCTTGTGAAAATATTTGATGTGTTAGTCATCGGCGGCGGCCCCGGCGGGTACTGCGCCGCAGAGCGGGCAGCGGCAGGCGGGCGCAAGGTTGCCTTATTTGAAGAACGTGCCTTGGGCGGCGTGTGTCTCAACGAGGGCTGTGTGCCATCCAAAACCTTATTAAACGCCGCAAAGTATTATGACCACGCCCGGCATGGCGATGCGTTCGGTGTCACGGTAGAAGGGGTCAAGTATGACCACGCCAAAGTAGTGGCGCGGAAAGATAAAGTGGTCAAGACCTTAGTAGCCGGCGTGGGCAGTAAGATGAAGGGCCACAAAGTAACCGTGGTCAAATCCCGTGCAATTATCACCGGCAAAGGCCCCGAAGGGTTCACCGTCATCGCAGAGGGTGAGACTTACGCCGGGAAAAAGCTAATTATTGCCACCGGCTCAGAGCCGTCCGTGCCGCCCATCGGCGGTGTGAAAGAGGGTTTGGCCGACGGCTTTGTCCTGACCAACCGTGAGATTTTAGACCTGACCACCGTACCCAAGCAATTAGTCGTCATCGGCGGCGGTGTCATTGGCTTAGAGATGGCCGCCTATTTCCAGACCGTAGGCAGTAAGGTGTTGGTGGTAGAAACCCTAAGTAAAATTGCCGGCCCCACAGATGATGAGATTTCTGCGCTGTTACAAAAAGAATTGGAGAAAAAAGGTGTCACATTTGCTTTAGGTGCCATGGTCACCGGCATATCCGGCAACACAGTAACTTATCAGCAGGGCGGGAAAACCATAGAGGCCAAGGCAGATAAAGTGCTCCTCTCCACCGGCCGCCGTCCCACCACAGCGGGGCTTGGGTTAGAGACCATCGGCGTCTACGTGGACAAGGGTGCTGTTGTGACGGACCACCACCTCCGCACCAACGTGCCGGACGTCTATGCCATCGGTGATGCCAACGGCAAGTGGATGCTGGCCCACACCGCCTATCGAGAGGCCGAGGTTGCGGTGAACCACATGTTGGGCAAGCGGGACTATATGCGCTACTTCGCCGTACCGTCTGTCATCTACACCTCTCCGGAGGTGGCCTGTGTAGGCGACACGGAAGAGACCGCCAAGGCCCGTGGTGTTGATGTCGATGTTGTCCGTGTCCCCATGGCCTACTCCGGCCGCTGGGTGGCGGAAACCCACGGTGAAGAGGGGCTTTGCAAGCTGATTGTGGAGAAAAGAACCCGAAAACTGCTCGGTGTCCACATGATTTGCTCCTATGCAGGTGAGATTATCTACGGTGCCACCCTCATGCTAGAAATGAAGCTGGACATTGACGAAATCAAAGAACTTATCTTCCCCCACCCCACCGTTGGTGAGGTGATTCGGGAAGGACTATTTATGATATAACCACATATTAGGAGGAAGGTTCCATGCCAAAAAGTCTGTTTATTGACCCCAATGAGTTGGGGAAGAAGGGTGCGATTGCATTCGCCGATATCCCGGTGAACCAATACCAAAAATCGGTGACCGAAGCCAAAAAAGAGGACGGATTCAAAAACAAAGACCTCGTCCGTATCTACCGGGATATGACCGTACTGCGTGAGTTTGAGTCCATGCTCAACCAGATTAAAACCCAAGGGGAGTACGCCGGACTCAAAACCAGCTATCCCGGCCCGGCCCACTTGTCATTAGGGCAAGAGTCCGCCGCTGTGGGACAAGCGTATTTGTTAGATCAGGACGACATTATGTTCGGCAGCCACAGAAGCCATGGGGAAATTTTGGCCAAAAGTTTAAGCTCCATCGAGAAACTCTCCGACAAACAACTCATGGACATCATGGAAAACTTTCTAGAGGGCCGGATTTTGCGGACCTTAGAGAAAGTCTTCACCCCCAAAAGCACGAAAGAGCTTGCTATCTATTTCCTGCTCTACGGAACCCTGACGGAGATTTTCGCCAGAGAAAATGGGTTCCATATGGGCATGGGCGGCTCTATGCACGCATTCTTCTTGCCCTTTGGTGTCTATCCCAACAACGCCATCGTGGGCGGCTCCGGCCCAGTGTCTATCGGCGGCGCCCTGTTTAAGAAGTGTAATAATAAGAAGGGCTTAGTTGTCTGTAACATCGGCGACGGCTCCTTGGGCTGCGGCCCGGTGTGGGAAGCGTTTAACTTCTCTGCCATGGATCAGTTCAGCACCCTCTGGCCGGAGGGTAAGCAAGGCGGTTTGCCCATCGTGTTCAATATCTTCAACAACGGCTACGGCATGGGCGGCCAGACCCGTGGAGAGACCATGGCGTACGATTTCCTTGCCCGTATCGGTTCCGGCATTACACCCAGCCAAATGCACGCCGAACGTGTTTGGGGCTTAAACCCATTAGCGGTCATTGATGCCTATAAAAGAAAGCGGGAAATCCTAAACCAAAACGGCGGCCCGATTCTGCTTGACGTGGTCACCTACCGCCACTCCGGCCACTCTACCTCTGACCAAAACGCCTATCGCGCCAAAGAAGAGATTGCCGCATGGCAGGAAATTGACCCCTGTTTGGTTTTCCGTAAAGACTTGGTCGATGCGGGCTGCGCCAAAGATGCAGAGTTTGACGCCATCTGGGAAGAAACCCGTGAGCGGATGGCAAAAATCTGCCAGTGGGCCTCTGACGAGAAAATTTCTCCCTATGTGGACTTTGCAAACGACAACCGTGTTGTCGAGCGCATCATGTTCACCAACGAGAAAAAAGACGCCATGGAAGATGCAAAGTCCGTTACTCTCATCCCGAAAGAAGAGAGTGCCCGTGTCAAGCAGATTGCAGGCAAAGAGCGCAGTGCCTTCAAAGACGGTAAGCCTGTCAGCAAAATGAAGACCTACAACATGCGGGACGCTATCTTTGAACCGATTCTGGATAAATTCTATGAAGACCCTACCCTGATTACCTATGGGGAAGACGTCCGTGACTGGGGCGGCGCATTCGCCGTGTACCGTGGGTTAGATGAGGTGCTGGATCACTCCCGCCTGTTCAACTCCCCCATCTCAGAGGCCGCCATTGTCGGCAGTGCCGTGGGCTACGGTATGGCCGGCGGCCGCTCTGTCGTGGAACTCATGTACTGCGATTTCATCGGCAGAGCCGGGGACGAGATTTTCAACCAAATGAGCAAATGGCAAGCCATGAGTGCCGGGATTCTCAACATGCCCATGGTGCTTCGTGTCTCTGTTGGCTCGAAATACGGTGCCCAACACTCCCAAGACTGGACGGCACTCTGTGCTCATATTCCGGGCTTAAAAGTCTGCTTCCCAGCCACTCCTTACGAGGCCAAAGGTATGATGCAAGAGGCCCTAGACGGCCAAGACCCGGTGGTGTTCTTTGAGAGTCAGCGGCTCTACGACATGGGTGAGATGTTTGAGCCGGGCGGGGTGCCGATGGAGAAATATTCCCTTCCCTTCGGCTTCGTGAACCAAGTCCGCCATGGTGAGGATATCACCATCCTCACCATCGGCGCCACCCTGTATAAAGCAGCCGAGGCGGCGGATATCTTGAAAGAGAAATATAACCTCACCGCCGATATCATCAACCTGTGTTCCCTGACTCCGCTGGATTACACGAAAATTGTAGCCTCTGTAAAAAAGACAGGCCGTGTGGTGCTGGCGTCAGACGCATCTACGCGGGGCAGTTTCCTCAATGACATTGCCAGAAATATCACCGAGCTTTGCTTCACCGACCTAGACGCACCACCTGTGGTTGTGGGTGCCAAGAACTGGATCACACCGCCCTTTGAGTTTGACGAGTTCTTCTTCCCGCAAGCCAGCTGGATTTTGGATGCCATCCACGAAAATGTCCTGCCCCTGCCGGGGCATGAGACGACGGTGTCGTATACACCGGTGGAAGTGATGCGCCAAGCGAAAGAGGGCGTGTAGGGGAATAACCCAAACACGCCTCCTATATGCAAGCATTAAACAAGGCTGACATCGTGTTTCACACGGTGTCAGCCTTGTTTTAACAAATTATGCAAAAATAACCTCTACCAAATCTCTATCCCAATTGGATATTATCCATCCCATTTTGTTCAAACTCTGCAATATACTCATCAATCCGCCCGGTTAGCTCTTTGAAGTTATCATGGCTAATGGGCTCATGGTTCATATCCCGGCGGGCCAATTCTTCGGCGAGAATTTCAAAAAATACCGTGTCTTCATAGTCCATAATGGCCTCATGAATCCCGCCCTCTACATAGGCCTTAGAGGGAGATACGCCGTCTTTATGCACCTCTAACAGCTCCGGCATGTGGCGTTTGATGCAGTTGGCGAACAGCTTGGCTTCTAAATCGTCATAGGGTTCAAAGCGATCCTCGCCGCGGGTAGAATTGAGCACCCAGTTTCCTACATAGGCAAGATCCAATAGGAGCCGAAACTCCCGATCTGTTAGATTCAGTTCCATATCGCTCCCACCTTTCCATCGGATGATCCCCTTCTTATTATATCATGTTACAACCGAAAATTCCACACAAAAATTTTCTAACAAAGCGACATATTTGACTTGGCGGATGCAATCCTGTATCATGTTTAGTTAGATGATAGTTCGGGGAGGAATTTTATGGCAGCAAACATAGATAAGCGGCCCATCGGGGTCTTTGACTCCGGTCTGGGGGGCCTGACCGCCATGGCGGCACTCATGCGCCTTCTGCCCGGAGAGGATATTTGTTATCTCGGCGATACAGGCCGTGTCCCCTACGGTGTCCGCAGCCGGGAGACCATTCAAAAATACGCCCGGCAGGACATGCAGTTTTTGGAACGTCAAAATATCAAAGCGGCAGTGGTGGCCTGCGGCACGGTGAGTGCGGTGGCGCTGGAGCAGCTAACGGCTGAGTTTGACATCCCTGTTTACGGCGTGATAGAACCCGCAGTGAGAGCGGCCCTGTCTGCAACCAAAACCGGGAATATTGGTATTTTAGGCACGGAGGCCACCATCGCCTCCGGGGCATATGAGCGACAACTTCGCACCGCTCGACCGGAGGTAACACTGACCAGCGTTGCGTGTCCGCTGTTCGTACCCCTTGTGGAAAACGGCCGGGTTTCCCCTGGGGATGTGGTGATTGAAACCATCGTGTCTGAATATCTGGCACCCATCCGGCAAAGCGGCGTGGACACGCTGATTTTGGGCTGTACCCATTATCCCTTGCTGGAAGCCGTCATCTCCCGGTTTTTGGGGCCATCCGTAACCCTGATTTCCTCCGGGGCGGCAGCGGCGGCATTGGTGGTAAACGAGCTGACAGATGCGGGGCTATTAAATGGCCAAAACGCAGACGGCATCCACCGCTATTTCGTCACTGACAGCGTGGCCGGGTTTGAGCGGCTGGCATCTCTGTTTTTACAGCAAGACGTGTCCGGCGAGGTGGAGCAAGTGATCGTCGGCTAAACCCCAACGAGGATAACGAAGAAAGCCCCTCTGGGCAAGCAGTGATATCTTGCTTGCCCAGAGGGGCCTTCGCATCGCCTCCGCCCCGCTTGCTACGACAGTGTGGTCTGTCCGTGTTCCATTTGTTGGATGGCGTTTTCAATGCGCCGTTTGGCATCTTGCCCGGTGGTGGCGGATTGGACGTACTGGATGGCGGCGGTTTTTTCTTGGTGGGTCATTTTGCCGAAGGTGTCCATGGCCCGGGGATGCATGGACAGTCCCATACTGAGACCCAAGGGCAAATCAACCCCATCCGGGGCTTTTCCCATGCCAATAAAGGGTTTGCTCATACCAATCACACTCCTTTGTTGGTTTAGTGTACCCCACAGGCGTGGGAGTATGTATTAGTTGTTCGATCCCGCAGCCGGTCTCTTTTTCCCCCGCCGGAGCAGTACAATGTTATAAACAGCAAAGGGTAGTGTCACCACCATGCCGAATAGCCAAAATCCCATGAGCGTAACCATAAAGAACACACAGGCTACTACAATGAATCCGTTGCTCTGCTTGCGGACATATCGGCACCCCAGCCAGATGCCACCCACCAGCGACGTAAACCCCCAACCGCCAAACAACCCAAAAAAAAGGACTGTCATCTCCGGCGACGCAAACGGGCCAAACTCGCCAAATTCCCGTTGCCCCATGAGGCCGAGCCAACCGTAGAGGGCGAACAACACGGCAAACAATGTGAATATCACAAGGCTATACCGCTTACGCTCTTGCCTGTTCATCCGAAACACGCCTTGCCCGGCACGCTCTTCCACTGCCGCTATCACCGGGGGCTGTATCGGCAAGGGTTCTTCGGATGGTGCAGGTGTGGGCAGTTCTCCGGTGGCTAAATAGATGTCCGCTTGTTTTTTGTAAAACGTGGAGCCGCCGTGCTGGGCCACATAGGAAAACGCCTCCCCGGCCTCGTCTGCCCGACCCTCGTGCAGGTAGATTCCGGCTAAGGTATACTTTGTAGATACTTTTGACAGTACGGACTGTCCTCTCTGATACGCCAAGTCAAATATCTGTTCGGCACCCTTGTAATCTCCCTGCTCCATCCGCAACAACGCCTGCATTTCGGCGTAGAGAGGCCAAAACTGATTGCTGTCTTGTTCACGCAATTTCGGGTGGGACAAGGCCGCTTCCATTTGTGCCAGCACTTGTTCCGCTAAAAGTATATTGCCATTCCGCAAATACACGCTGAAGAAGTTGCCATGCGTATAAACTGCATCGAATGCTCCGGTACGGTTGTTGGGGGAATATTTGGCCCCGGCAAGCATTTGACCAGCAACGGCATGATTGCCTTGCACCAAATAACCTGTAGAGAGACCAAGCAACACCGACATTCGCTCCGGTTGCCTCTTCACAACCTTTGGGAGAAATGTTTCATAGATAGCCAGATACCCCTCTACATCACAGTCATAGAGCAGTTGATGGATCCTTTGCATTTTCTTTCCGGCAATTGATTCAAGCGAACCAATGCAAATCAATCCAAACAGCAACAGCAGCAAGACAAAGACAGGGAGCGCCAACACCGTTTGTAGCACCGCTCCCTCTTCAAACGCCTGTGGGAATATCGCTCCGGATATCGCCCCCGCCCCAATAATAGATAACACAACGCTAACATAATACCCAATCTTCGTTCCTCGAAATAAAAAAATCATCCGCATATCCTCCTACGGTTTCACTGATACAAAATGACTCCCCGCCACACAAAACCGCCAAAGGTGGTCTGCGGCGTCCCCGGCGTAGTCAATGTTAATCCGCTTGGCGGCCACAATCTCCGGCGGTGCCGGGGCGGCCTCCAGATACAACCGAGGGCTTTGGGTCAGGTCGATGCCGCCCAACTCTCGGGTAATCCCCATGGCCATGGTGAGTTTGCCGGGGCCGCTGCACAGGTTTTTCAGCTTCTCCGTACCCCGCCGCTCTTCCATGACGGCAATCCCCTCCACCGGCTCAATGGCACGAATAAGCACCCCTTCCGGCTCCCCCGGCGGGCCGGAGGTAACGTTGAGGCAGTGGTACATGCCGTAAATCAGATAGATATATGCGTGCCCTTTGGGGCCGAACATGACCTTCGTCCGCTCGGTTTTACCCTTATAGCTGTGGCAGGCGGCATCAAACCGCCCACAGTAGGCCTCCGTCTCCACAATCCGCCCAGCGGTTACTTGACCGTCCTCAGTACACCGTACCAGCTGCTTACCTAATAGGGCACGGGCGACGGTGACGGTGTCTTGTTCAAAAAACGCTCTCGTTACTCCCATGGGCTTGTCTCCTTCTGCTTGATTATGATACCCAATATACCATAGAAATTCCAGAAAAAGCAAGGCGGGTAGATTTTGTGCCGGTTCTATGGTATCATGCAAGCATACCAAGGTTTAGGAGGCCACAGATATGGCAAAGCTTGTGGAATGTATCCCCAATTTCAGCGAGGGCCGAGACCAACAGGTGATTGACGCACTGGTAGATACTGCCAAAGGCGTACCCGGCGTTACGCTGCTCGACCACTCCTCTGACCCCGACCACAACAGGAGCGTATTGACTCTGCTGGGTGACCCGGCGGGTATTGCAGAGGCGGCGTTTTTACTCTGTAAGTGCGCCAGCGAGCGCATTGACCTCACCCAGCACCGGGGCGAACACCCCCGCATGGGTGCCACAGACGTGATCCCTTTTGTTCCGATTCGGCATATTACGGTGGATGAGTGTGTGGAACTCTCTAAGACGGTGGCCAAGCGCATCAGTGATGAATTGCACATCCCCTCCTTCCTCTACGAATATTCCGCCGCCCAGCCAGAGCGGGAGAATTTAGCGAACATCCGAAGGGGCCAGTTTGAAGGCCTGCCGGAAAAATTGACAGACCCTAACTGGGCCCCAGACTACGGCAAGCCGGAACGCCACCCCACCGCCGGAGTCACCGCTGTGGGTGCCCGCCCGCCGTTGGTGGCGTTTAATATCAACTTGGACACAGACGATGTGGAAATCGCCAAAGCCATCGCCGCCGCCATCCGTGGCTCGTCTGGCGGTTACAAGTACTGCAAAAGCATCGGTCTTATGCTCAAGGGCCGCAACATTGCCCAAGTGTCCATGAACATGGTCAACTGCGAGGGTGCCCCCCTCTACCGGGTCTTTGAGGCCGTCCGCTTTGAGGCCAAGCGCTGGGGCGTGAATATTATCGGCAGTGAACTGATCGGTCTGGCCCCGGCTCAGGCATTGATTGATTGTGCGGAGTATTATTTGCAGATCGAGGGGTTTGATTATGAGAAGCAGGTACTGGAGAATCATTTGTGGAGGTAGGGGGAGGATAGCGAGAGTTTTTGGCAGCATTGCAATCGAAAAAACTTAAAAAACAGGCTGGGATTTTCAAGCATTAGCGAGAAAATCTCAGCCTGTTTTCATTGGTTTAATTATTTTGCCATCTTGTTGTAAAGTGATTTAAAGTGATTAGAAATTTTTTCTGGAGCATTCTCCCCAATGAACTCAAACATTTCTTTCTGCTTGGGAAGCATTGTCTTTTCTCGGATAACTTCCATCAATTCTTTTAGCCTTTTCGCTGGGCGCATACTGGTTAATTCACGCACGATATCAATATCTTTCTCCAACATATTGAACACTGCTCTAACACCCGTCTGTGATAGTCCCGTTAGCATTTTTTCATTATATGATTGCGCATCTCTTGCAAAACCATAGATATTTCCAATAAAGGAGCAAATAACAGCTTTTACATAGGTTGAAAGTGCCGAAATAGGAACATCGCTCCCCAGCTGAGATAAAGCAACAGCCTGTTCAGGCTCTGCATAAAAATTATTCCACCCAAAGTGCGCATCAATCAAGAACTGTGCTTGCTTTTTGAATATAATCTCTCTAAATGACTCTGGAACAAATGATACGCCATCTACAACTTTCAAAAATGCCAGTGCTTCATTAGCGGCATCTTTTCCTTTAACATCACGAAGCGAGGCAAACTTCCCCGCAATGCTACTTTTTACGTCATCTGAAACCAATTCCCATATAATGGGAGCCAATTTTTTGATGTTATATTTTAAGGTGGGATCGCAATCTTGTTTTATAAAACTAGCAAAAAGACTATGCAGTATTGGTCCTTGTATCTTGGGTGATTGTGCCGCTACAATGTACTCCAATTCCTCTGTGCTATCAAGCCTTTCTATCGTTAGGTTTTCAATTAAATCTTTTATTTGCAAGCCAGGTGCAGGAGGATCATAGGTTAGTACATATTTTATACAGTTTTTAATGAAGTTTATAGTTTCAAATTTGTCTACATCCCCCAGCGGAAAATGCGCTGCTGAAAACTTGTTTCGTATTTCTCGGCAATGTTGTAAGAAAAAGTCCGCTTCCTCTGGTATAACACCTAATGCAAATGCACCTGTAATTAACTGATAATCTTTTACTTCACGCAAGTCTTCCAGCGTTTTTAATGGTTTGCCGCCCCAGTTAATCGCACTCGGAAAATACTCAATGCCGTAGGCAATGACTTTGCGCTGTATATCATAAATGGTGAGATTCCAAAAATAGTTGATTGCAGCATCATTCAGTCCAACAGACATGGCTATTTTAGCCTTTTCAATGCTACTTTCATCTCTACACTCTGGACGAATTGCTAATTTAACACTGTCCCACGAACTATCAAGGTTATCCACCTCTTCAAGATGCTTGTACCGCTCTGGCAATGTCAAATTGCTCATCCTATATCTCCTTATGGCATTTTTAGCTAACATATCATATCTTCATTGTCACGTCAACTCTTTTTATTTCCAATCGTATAAGAAAATCCGAACACCCCGCCATTCATAAAGATTGGCGGGGTACTTGGATTTGTCTTATTTGGCTCCCCCAGTTGGACTTGAACCAACGACCCTGCGGTTAACAGCCGCATGCTCTACCAGCTGAGCTATAGGGGAATATTTGAAGTAATATAATGTGAGCCCAATTCCAATTCCTTGGAATTGGGCTCTGGTCATGTTGGCATCGACGTATCTTCCCGGGCGGTCGCCCGCCGAGTATTGTCAGCGCAGGTGAGCTTAACTACTGTGTTCGGGATGGGAACAGGTGGACCCTCACCGCCATGGACACCAACTGCTCGCTCTACGGGTCTGTTCGCCGGGAGTCCGGCGTCAATGGCTTTGCCGAAGGCAAAACATTGCTACAGGCGGGGCTTTGCCTCGCCGACCGTAGATTGAGTAAAGGGGCCCCCGCAAAACTTGTTTCGTGGGGATTTACACCCTGAGAACTGAACAATGTGACTGAGGCAAGCAAGGTGCTTGCATATTGTCTTGACACTTCATGAGGTCAAGCCCTCGGGTGATTAGTACCGGTCAGCTGAACATGTTACCATGCGTACACCTCCGGCCTATCTACCAGGTCGTCTTCCTGGACCCTTACTCTACTTAAAGATGGGAGATCTTATCTTGAAGGGGGCTTCACGCTTAGATGCCTTCAGCGTTTATCCCGTCCATACTTAGCTACCCAGCTATGCCCTTGGCAGGACAACTGGTGCACCAGAGGTATGTCCATCCCGGTCCTCTCGTACTAAGGACAGCAC
>WRBE01000030.1 GCA_009779845.1 Oscillospiraceae bacterium | reverse complement strand
GCGTATACCCCAGTTCCTTCGCAATTTCACGGTGACTATTGCCGTCCAATTTCATCGCCAATACTTTCTCAAGTATGAGATGTCCATATTGATTCTTCATAAAAATGACTCCTAACGTAGTTTCTCATTCTACATCAGGAGTCCCTTTTTCGCAATGTCCGTTTTTAGGGGGCCTGTTCACCGATTAACCCCCATCGCCGTTCTAGTGTTCCATCTCCCACCCTCTGTCACGGCGGGGCTGATGTTTCGGCATAGTCTCTCTTGCCCTCTTGCGAATACGGTCAATCTGCCGCAATCGCTCCGAGAGCGACATGGCGGATTTGCTGATTTCCTTTTTCTCTTTAGCTTGCGTAATTGTCGATTTAATGCTCGGATTTCCCGATTTATATTCCCTCTCTCGGTGGGGATTCCCCTCTGTTCCATCTGATGAGCCGCCGCTCCTAAATGGATGGAGGGGAATTACTCTGCGGCCTGTAGGTACCGCATGAGAATGGCTGCGGTTTGGGCGCGGCTGGCGTTGCCTTGGGGATGGAGTCTTGTTGCGGAAGTTCCGGTGATGAATCCATTGTAAACGGCCCAGCGCATGGCGCGAGTGGCCCAGTTGCTCACGGCATCTTGATCCGTAAAGTGATCCCAAGTGAAGTCAGGGCATACGGTAATGTCAAACCCTGCACCTTCAGCGAAGCGGAACAGCATGACGGCAAACTGCTCTCTGGTGATGGAAACGGCCGGGGCGAAGGTGTCCGGGCCTTTGCCTAACACAACGCCGGTGTCGAAGGCCCAAGCGATAGCGTCACTGTACCATCGGCCGGTTGCCACGTCAAGAAAATCTGAGGGCGGAATTCCTGTGGGCGCATCCTCCATCCGCCAGAGAATGGTGGTCAGCATGGCACGGCTCAAGTCCCAGTTGGGCGAGAATGCGCCACCGCCGGTGCCCTGCATCATATCTCGTTGGGCGACGAATTGGATATAGTCATAATACCAACGGCCAGCGGCTACGTCATGGAAACGGATATGCGGCGGCGGAGGTGGGGTAGACTCTTCTATCGGTTCCCATTGGGCGTAGAGCCTGGCGGCATAATTATGGGTACGCATCCGGTCTGTCGGCATTACTTGTACACCGCCCGCCGATTGTGTGAACCACCCTGTGAAGGTGAACCCCTCTCTTGCGGGCTGGGCCACCCGTGCCATGGCCGTTTCGTAAGGACTACCCAGATATGCATGTGTCACTTGATGTGCTGGGGTTCCGCCATTGCCCATGAAGTGGATGGTTGTACTGTCCGGCGTGATGGGGGCATCTGCGCCAATCCATCTTGCATATAGCACCTGCGGACTATCTGCTGTCACAATATCATTTGGCCCAATTGACATCCCGCCATAGCGTGGCGTTGTGTTCCAACCGTTGAAGGTCATCATTCGGTCTACATCCGGTGTGCTATGTTCCTCATCTACTCGTATGGGTTGCTGAATCCGTGCAAACAGCGCATGGAAGGGTTCGCCGACAACTGCATCCACCGTCTGGGTGATGGGGCTACCGCCGTTGGCGTGGAAGGTGATGCGCAAAGCCGTGGGAATATTATCCGGGGCCCATTGAGCATAAAAAGTGCCGGGGCGGATGGGGTCGGTGGGTAAAATGATAGGCGATACATCCCCTGCAACACTGACACCGGCCCAGCCGATGAAACGGTGGCCCGCCCGGGTGGGTGTAGCGATCATAGCAAATGCCTCGGCAAAGGTTGCGCCGGAAACTTGGGCATAGCGGATATCTTGACTCTGGGGGCTGCCGCCATTGCCGTAGAAGCTTACCATGATATTGGGAGCAGCAATGTTGCGCCAGCGGGCGTGTATTGTGCTGGTGGCGGTTACCCGGTCGGTTGGATGGACTTGCACACCGGGGCCGTCGGGGGTGGTGAACCAACCGACAAACTCCATATTGGCTCTCGTGGGCTGGGTCAATCGCCCGAACAGTGCGTCATAGGGTTCATTCATGGCGGCGATTACGGTCTGCGTAGTAGGAGTGCCGCCGTTTGCATCAAACGTAACCCGCGGCATGGACGTGTTCACCGCCCACTGGGCGTAAAACGTGTTTGGGAGGCGATGCAAAGGCTCTGACGGTGAGAGGATGGGAGAAAAAACCAGCCCTGCCGGGTCAAACAAGACCGCCCAGCCCAAAAAGTGATAGCCATGCCGTGTGGGCGAAACAATCTCGGCTGTGGCATCGGCAAACGTTTGGCCCGCCGCCGAGGGCAAACGGACGGCTTGGGTGCCCGGTGTGCCGCCGTTTCCGTCAAAGGTCAACTCTAAATCAGGAATGGTGCCGCTCCGCCAATGGGCGTATAGGGTACGGGGGCTGTCTGCGGTTACCATGTCTGTGCCGTGGATTTGTGTGCCGGAGTTGTCAGGTGCGGTAAACCAACCAACAAACTCCATCATGACCACCGTGTTGTTGATGGCACTCAGGGTTTCGTCTATTTTCGTAGGCGAGGCAATTCGACCAAACACGGTACTGTAAGACTCGCCAATCTCAGCACCTACGGTTTGGGTGGGCGGGTTTCCGCTGTTTGCGTGGAAGGTGACGGTTGGTGCGGGATTTGTGGAGGTGATGGGGGTCCATTGGGCGTAAAATGTCGTGTCTGTTGTAATGAGATAGTCGGATGCAGGTATCGCACCGTTAACGGTTTGCCAACCCGCAAACGCCCAGTTTTGGTCTCGAACCGGTGTTTGAATTTCTGCCAGAAGTGCGGCGAAGGTTGTGCCAGCGGTGGTAGGTATCAGTTGTATATCCGGGGCTCCGCTGTTTCCGCGGAAGGTGGCAAACAGAGGCGGCGGCACGTCCCGTTGCCAATGGGCAAATAGTGTGCGGGGACTGTCAGCGGTCACAGTGTCTATGCTGTGGACTTGTGCGCCAGAGCTATCAGATGCGGTAAACCAACCGTCAAAGGTATATCCGTCCTTTGTCGGTGCTGCAAGGGATTCAAACAATGCTCCATAGGTTTCACCGAGAGCGGTTTCCGCTGATTGTGTAGCAGGGCTACCACCGTTTGCATAAAAGGTGACGCTGACCGGTGGCGGCACGTCCCGTTGCCAATGGGCAAATAGTGTGCGAGGACTGTCAGCGGTCACAGTGTCTATGCTGTGGACTTGTGTGCCAGAGCTATCAGATGCGGTAAACCAACCGTCAAAGGTATATCCGTCCTTTGTCGGTGCTACAAGGGATTCAAACAATGTTCCATAGGTTTTCCCGATAGTGGTCTCCGCTGATTGTGTAGCAGGGCTACCACCGTTTGCATGAAAGGTAACGCTGACCGGTGGCGGCACGTCCCGTTGCCAATGGGCGAATAGAGCGCGGGGACTGTCAGCGGTCACAGTGTCTATGCTGTGGACTTGTGCGCCAGAGTTGTCAGATGCGGTAAACCAACCGTCAAAGGTATATCCGTCCTTTGTCGGTGCTGTAAGGGATTCAAACAATGCTCCATAGGTTTCACCGATGGCGGTCTCTGCTGATTGTGTAGCAGGGCTACCACCGTTTGCATGAAAGGTGACGCTGACCGGTAGCGGCAAGCTTCCTAGTCCCCAATGGGCATATAGCCTGCGGGGGCTGTCAGTGGTTACGGTGTCTGTTGGAAGAATTTCTGTATCGGTATCATCGGGTGAGGCAAACCAGCCGAGAAAATTCATCCACACAATGCGGCCGCTGTAGTAACTGAGGTCTTCGTCTATTTTTGTGGGCGGCTCAGTCCGGGCAAACACCATTCCATAGGGCTCGCCTAAGTCGGCACCCACGATTTGAGAGGCGGGGTTCCCGCCGTTTGCGTCAAAGATGACGCTAATAGCAGGCTCTGCCGCCGCACCCGGTAGCAGAGTAAGCACCATGCAAACAGCAAGAAGTAGACAAACTCCGCCCTTTGGCCATCTTTTCAACGAACCCATAAAACGCCCTCCTTTAGGATGTGGTATTATGTACATTTAGTGCGACGATATCTTGGCAACAGTATAGCATATTTCGACAATATTTGACAATGTTTTTTGTAAGAAATTAACTTGTTGCGGCGAATGCAAAAATCAGAATAAGATTTGTGTACCAAAGAAAAAAATTCCCCTGCAACTATTTGACAACTTGTGTTATAATATAGTAAACCTACATGTGTCAGATAGGAAAATTTATCAGGGAACTTTTTCTCGTTTCCTGCGTCTAATACCTATTAGAGACAAAAAATCCAACTCAGAGGAGGCACTGCGTTGTGACATTTGATAAGAGGAAAGCAAAAAAAATAGCCAAGGAGACAGCCATCTACAGTGGGCGCACCGTTGGTAGCGTTGTGGGGCTAGTCTTTAAAATCATCGGGACAGTCGTTCTGTTAGCACTGACCACAGGGGCGGTGTTTTCCATGGTATTTGCCCTGTACATCCGCACCACCCTAGAGCCGCAGATTGACGGTATTTCGTTGGAGGCGTTTAGCTTAGGACTTACCAGCACCATCTCGGAATTCGACCATGAAACCGAGCAGTGGAGAGAGGCGGTACCCCTGGAGTCTGGACAGGTGCGCCACTGGGTGCCCTTTGATGAATTGAACACTCACTTAATCAACGCCGCCGTGGCGTTTGAAGATCGGCGTTTTTATGAACACCGGGGCGTGGACTGGTACCGTACGGTTGGTGCATTTCACACCATGTTTATCGGGGACGGTCAAATTTTCGGTGCCTCTACCATCACCCAACAGCTCATCAAAAATCTGTTCCAAGAAGATGACATCACAGTGCGGCGGAAGATTGTAGAAATTTTCCGTGCCATGGAGCTAGAACGGATTTATACCAAAGAAGAGATTTTAGAGTGGTATCTCAATGTGTTTGCCCTCGGCGGCAGAATACACGGCGTGGGTGCGGCCGCCCAGTTTTATTATGGGGTAGACCAGTCGCAGCTCACCATTGCCCAAGCGGCCAGTATCGTCGGGATTACCCAGTTCCCCTCGCGGTTTAATCCCTTTTTGAACTTAGAGGCCAACCGAGAAAAGCGGGACGAGGTCTTAGGCGTCATGTACGCCCAAGGGTTTATTACCTATGCAGAATTTAATGAGGCCATCAACGAAGCGATTGTCTTAAACACAGCCTCCGGCGGAGCAACCTTTGTGGCGGACATCTACACGTTCTATCAAGAGGCCATCATCAACGACCTCCTCATCTACTTCCAAGAGGAAATGGATCTGTCTCTACAGACGGCTCGTATGATGGTGTTCTATGGCGGGTTAGACATCCGCTCTGCTGTGGATAATCGGATGCAAGCGGTGGTGGATGAGGCGTTTTCCACGACGGACAATCTGCCCATCCCCGCCGGTGCCGAGGCGGCCATTATCATCATGGATCAGCGCACGGGCCATATCCTAGCCATGGGTGGCCGGATAGGGGAAAAGACCAGCAACATGGTCTTAAACTTCGCCACCACTGCCAGACGGCCGCCGGGCTCGGCCATTAAACCGATTTCTGTCTATGGCCCCGCCATGGAGATGGGGATTATCCGGCCCACTGATATGATATTAGATGCCCCGGTTATGGATCAGGGCCGCCCTTGGCCCAGAAACGCCCACGGCTCATTTAGCAACGCCAATCAAAATATTGTCCGGGCCGTATCCGCATCCACCAATACCGTTGCGGTGCGGGTGTTAGAGATGATGGGTGTTGAACCCGCTTACGACTTTATGAAAAACCGCCTGCACATCGACTTAGACCCGGCAGATGCGGACAGAGCGCCGCTGGCCTTAGGACAGCTTACTCACGGGCTCACCGTTCGTGAGATTACGGCGGCCTATGCGGCCTTTGCCAATCACGGCATCTTCGTCCATCCCGTTACCGTCGCACAAGTGTTTGACTCCAACGGAGAACTGATTATTGACAATATCAACAGCCCCCGCCAAGAACCTGTCTACCGGGCCGATGTGGCGGGACAAATGACTGCGATGTTAGTGGATGCCGTAGTCAACGGCACCGGGGGCCCCGCTCGAATTTCCGGTTTTGATGTGGCGGGGAAAACCGGCTCTACCGACCGCTGGCGGGATCGCTGGTTTGCGGGCTACACCCCCCATGTCACCGCCTCTGTATGGACCGGGTTTGAAGAGATGCACTCTGGTTCCTTGCCGGGGAACAACCCAGCCGCTGTCATTTTTAGCCGGGTAGTGCGGGACGCACAGGCCGCCGCTGGGATGGAGCCGGCCCGGTTTGAAAATCTGCCCAGCCTTTCCGCAAGATTTGAGGCGGCAGACCATCTCCAGATATGCATAGATTCCAACCTACTTGCCACCGAGGCCTGTATCAGCTATATCAGCGGGACGCGTGCGACCCTCTTGCTCAACCCCCCGGAAGATACGCCTACGGAGTTTTGCCACCTTCATACGCCGGTTACCGTCTGCACGATGACAAATTTAATTCCCAACGCAACTTGCCAGACCCATGTTCGCGGGTTTAGCGCAGGTACCACGCCCGGCCCTTGCGGGGAGACACATCGGTACAGCATAGACACTCCCATAGAACCGCCTGTAGAACCGCCTGTAGAACCGCCTGTAGAGCCGCCCGTAGAACCGCCTGTAGAGCCGCCTGTAGAACCGCCCGTAGAGCCGCCTGTAGAGCCGCCTGTAGAGCCGCCAGGGCCGATACTACCGATAATCCCGCAAGAACCAGACCTGGAAATCCATCCCTTCCGTGTCCCGGAGGCTCCTGCGGCTATCCCAGTGGCTTGTGCGCATCAGGACTGTTGTACCCTCATGGACAACAATATGTCCCTGCAAGCTGGGTTGCAACAGGCCGAACAAGCCGAGCCGCCCCGAGAGTTATTCCGCCGAATCCAAGCGGTGCGTACTGGTCGGGTGGCATAAATTGTAAATAAATCACACTCTTTTCTGCCCACCTCTTTACAGGTGGGCAGAGTTTTGGTATACTGTATGGGTTTCGTGCTTTCATTTTTCACACTATCGAATATTTTCTGAAAAGGAATGAGCATTATGAGCAAATCAAAGGACAAGCAACGCAGAAAAAACACAGGGCTAGACACGGGCTATAACCCCGACGCCGAAGCGGAACAGGCCCGCCGCAAACAGACCAAGAAAGCCGTCATCGTACTGGCATTGTTTGCCGTGGTGGGCATACTTGTGCTGGCCCTCAACTCCAACCTGTTCTATCGCACCGTCACAGCGGTAGAGGTGGATAACCAGCGTTTTAGTGTCGCAGACATGAACTTCTACTACGCCGGTATCTTCGACTTCGACGGTGCCGTCCAAGCCGTACGGCGGAGCACCTTGCTCCACAACCGGGCAGTGGAAGAGGGACTTACCCTAGACCAAGAGGCCAGAGACGGTGTAGAGGACTTTATCTCCATGGTGAGAGACGAGTACGAATCCCTCGGTGCCCGCTCTGCAAGAGAGCTGATTGCCGCCCACTACAGCAGTCGTGTGAACTTGCGGGTTCTGCGGGAGCGGATGGAGTTTGACGCACTAGGCCGCATGTACCAAGACCTGTTTTTTGAGCGGCAACACGATAGCTTTACCGAGGACATGCTAGAGGCGTTTTACGAGGAGCACCGGGACAACTATGACCGGCTATCCTTCCGTGTTTATGAAATTCCCTTCATGTTGGGCGAAATCGACTTCACCACAGACGAAGCGGGCCTAGCGGACATGCCGATCACCACCTTGGCGGAGGCGCAAGCGGCCGCAGACATTATCGCCGCAACCGCGGAAGAGCTAGGCGAGGAAGGGTTTATCCTCGGCGTGATGGAAGCCATGAGCGAGCAAGACCTAGAAGATGGCATGGATGCCGACTTTAACACCCTACAGCGCAACACCCCACGGGGTACCGTTGTACACATGGAGTTCGGCCAGTGGCTCACAGACGACAGTCGAGAGCCCGGTGATGTGACCGTCATAGCGGGGGAGGCGTCAGTCTTTGCGCTATACTTCATCGACTTAGATGACAACCGCTATCACACCTACAATGTACGGCATATTCTAATCGGCTTGGATCAAGGCGTGTTCTTCGATGATAACGGGGAACCTCTTACCCTGTCTGACGAAGAGATTGACAACTTAGAAGCCCAGCAACGGGCCGATGCGTTAGCGCAAGCGGAAGATGTCCTAGCCCAGTGGCGTGCCGGTGAGGCCACGGAAGAGAGCTTTATTGCGCTGGTGCGGGAATATTCTGCCGATAACTGGCAACAAAACGAATCTCCCGGTCTCTTTGAAGTACACGAGGATTCTGGCCTTGTAGACGAGTTTGAAGGCTGGGCCTTAGACCCTGCCCGCTCCCCTGGAGATGTAGAGATTGTGGAAACCCAGTTCGGTTACCATATCATGTACTTCGTGGAAGAGAGTCCTCTAGAGCGCCGCCATACCCTCGCCCAACGGGACATGGCCAATGAGGCGTTCCAAACATGGCTGGAAGAAGCCATCGAGACCACCACTTGGAACGCAACTTTCTTCTCCCGCTTGGTCGGATTTGCGGATCCGAATCAAATGTGGTAAGCACGTTATCATCGCTATCATGCCCCTGTTGCCGATTGCATTTCGGCGACAGGGGTATTTTTATAAAATAAAAAGTGAAAATGTCGAAAAAAGACTTGCATTTTTTCTGTCCGGCATTATAATAAAAAAGACTATATAGTCGGCAGACAAGAAAAGCGGAGTAAGCTTTGTGCATTTATTTGTCGCAGTGCAAGGATGATGACGCAGGTGTACTTATATCCACCAAGGAAGAAGACGCAGCAATGCGGCGAATAAATCAAAAAGACACTCTGGGTTTCCTGTTTGCCGACTATAAACTTGGGGGAGAATAGACTATGAGTAAACAAGCAACACCACCGTCAGACGGCTCCATTCGTAACGCACGGGAACTGGGCATTCCCAAAATGCTGATATTGGGGCTACAACACATGTTCGCTATGTTTGGTGCCACAGTATTGGTGCCGCTAATCACTGGCATGAGTGTGCAGGTCACACTATTCGGCGCAGGGCTTGGAACCCTGCTTTTTCATGTCTTTGGTAAGTTCAAAGTACCCGCATTCTTGGGGTCGTCCTTCGCCTTCATGGCCGGTATTCTGGCCGTGCGGGAGGCGCATGTCTATGCAGAACTGACCGACTTAGAAAAGCTTCAATACGCCGGCGGCGGTATCGTCATTGCCGGGCTGTTGTACTTGGTGCTAGCCATGGTCATCAAGGTTGTGGGTGTGAAGCGAGTGCTTCGCTTTATCCCCCCCGTGGTCACGGGGCCTATTGTTATCTTGATCGGTCTGATTTTGGCTCGTCACGCCGTCTCACAGGCGGAGACCAACTGGCTCTTGGCCCTGCTTAGTCTCGGTATCATCATTGTCGCCAGTCTTTGGGGCAAGGGTATGGTGCGGATTGTCCCCATATTATTGGGGCTGTTCGGTGCCTATATCGTGGCCGTGGGGATGCATTTCTTTGGCGTAACCAACCCGGACGGGAGCTATATCATCGATTTTTCCAGAATCGCCGCCGAGCGGGTAGTGGGCCTGCCGCCGTTCCACTTTGTGCGCTTTGACTGGACGGCTATTATCATTATGCTACCCATCGCCATCGCCACCATCATGGAACACATTGGCGACATCGCCGCCATCAGCCACACCGTGGGCGAGGATTTAGTAGAGGATCCGGGTCTGCATCGCACCCTGATTGGGGACGGCATTTCCACAATGATGTCTGCTGGGTTTGGTGGCCCGGCAAGCACCACCTACGGCGAGAATGTGGGCGTTTTGGCCCTCACGCGGGTGTATGATCCCCGTGTGGTACGCCTAGCTGCGGTATATGCGGTGGTTCTGTCCTTCCTGCCGCAGTTTGCCGCCTTCGTCTACACCATCCCGCCAGCGATTGTAGGCGGCGTGTCGTTTATCCTCTACGGTATGATCTCTGCCGTCGGGATGCGGACGGTGGTGGAGAACAAGGTGGACTTCTCTAACGCTCGGAACCTGATTATCGCGGCGGTGATTTTGGTCTGCGGCCTCGGATTCCCTAACCGGTTCACCGTGACCATCGGCGGGCAGGATATTATTATCACCGCCCTTGCCATGGCCGCCGTGGCGGGTCTGTTCTTAAACGCCGTGTTGCCGGGGAAAGATTACGAGTTTGGCAAGAACCCCGACGGAGATACCGCAGTCAACCTCAAAGCCGGCCCACAAGATAAGATCGCACCAGAGACGGACGAGGGCTAGATTGGATTTAAATTAAAACAGAGCGTGCCGTTATCATAACGGCACGCTCTGTTTTTCATCTATGCTCTTGATAAGGGGCACCGTTTGCCATGCCTGCCTCTAATATTTTCTCATTCTTTCTGACACATCTGCATCCCCTTTTCTCTTTTGTTATGTTTGTATTGTTATTGTTGATGCGCAACCGGGTTGGTCAAAATAATTAGGCCCCACCCAATTAACAAATTCAAGTTGCTGCAATTGTCGCATCACATTCACAACATTTTCTTTGCAGTTTTGGTCTAGCCGTATCAGCATAATGCGCCTGAACTGTGGCCAATTAACCAATGTTTCTTGCCATCTTCCGGCCTGGATCAATTCCCATTCTCTGTCTGAAAGCCTTACTATATCCCTAATGTATAAAGCCCCATCAATATTGCTAAAGTCGTCCAGTGTCCAGGCTCTGTTGTCTCACTGGCTGACACATCTGGTTAAAACAATTATCACAACATCATCTTCGAAATCACTTTGAGAAGGGGGTGTCCGTAAAAAGCGCTCATCTCCACACCCGGAGCATACTCTTGGATCGGGTTCTGGTTCCGGTTCAGATATAACATGTTGCTCCAAAAACCGCATCAAAAGCGTTGCCGCTTCCGCCCTTGTTGCGTTGCCCCGTGGATTTAATGTCCCCGCATCGGTGCCAAGCGTAAGCCCGGTATATACCGCCCAACGCATTTCCGTTTCCGCCCAATCGTTGATTAGATTCGCATCTGGAAAGTCCAAGGTCATACTGGATGCAACCGCCATATCATAGCCTTGGGCGGTAGCAAAGCGGTGCAGAATCGTCGCCATCTCTTGGCGGGTAATATTGACCGTGGGCGCAAATCGTCCGCCGCCGACACCTTGCACGACTTCGTTGTTGTGTGCCCAAATGACGGCTTCCGAATACCACCGCCCCGATGCGACATCGCTGAATACGGCCTCGAACGGAGCCGCAGGTTCCCCCGCCATGCGATACAAAATCGTCACCGCCATAGCGCGGGAAAAGGCAAGGTTCGGCGCAAAGGTGGTAGCGGACGTGCCCTGCATGAGGTCACGCTCAAGCATAAAGCCAATGGCCTCATGCGCCCAGTGTCCCGCAATGTCGGTGAATGGCTGGCTTGCAGGCGGAGACGCAGCAACCGCAACGCTTGGCACCAGCGTCAATAGCATCAAACAAGCCAACATCAAGCAGAACCCTTTTTCGTCTGTCTTAACATATCCATTCTCCTTATCCTCTTTCGGGTGTATTTCTATGCCACTATTTCATTTAGGGCAAGACCGTTAGTACAACAGTATTAGACCAAATTGCTATTCGCTCCTGATTTTCTTGTTCCCAATTTAAATCAAAGAAAGCGATAAATCTTAGTTCATGTGTACCCGGCGGCAAGGGGTTGACTCCGGCTCCAAGATGCGACCAAACTGTTCGTATTGCGTCATTTACCGACAAAAATCTTGGACGAGGCAACGGCATGTCAAAAGGCGATACTGGTCTTTCGCAATATCTATTGCGGGGACAACCATAACCACAGCCAAATGGATTCCAGTTCGGAATATCCGGCCAGAACAAAGTGCTATAGGTTATGGTTTGATCCTCTCCGCTATTGTTTTTTAACTCAACATTCGCCCGAAAAGTCTCGCCTTGCGGCAAACTCGTCTCTTCCACCGAAATTGTCAGTACGAAATCTTCATTCAGAGGCGGAACGTATTCAGATTGCACAGTAAACATAACTGTATTAGACTGAATTTGTACTGATTGGTAATTATCTTGAAGTCTTAAAGCGAATGCAGCGCGAAATCTCAGTTCATGTCTCCCCGGTTCTAAATCAAGCGGCATACAAAATGTATCTCGTATTATGCTATCTGCCTCAAAAAATCTTGATTGGGGAAGAGGGGGGTCTTCTGCCACTGACACACCACTTGAATTACGCCAGAACGGAGCACTCGGCGAAAACAAAAGGCTGTAGACGATTACATGATCCTCACCGCTGTTGTTTTTCAACTCAACGTCAACAACAAGTCTCTCCCCCTGCGGCAAACTTGTCTCTTCCACCGAAATTGTGAATACAAAGGGTTCACGCAATCTTTCGTTTTCTCTAACAAATCGCGTAAGCACTGTTGCCGCCTCTGCCCTAGTCGCATTACTGCGTGGGTTTAATTCTCCCAAATCGGTGCCACGCATAACCCCATTCTGCACCGCCCAGCGCATTGCTCCCACCGCCCAATCGTTGATTAGATTCGCATCCGGAAAGTCTAAGGTCACACTGGATGCAACCGCCACATCATAGCCTTGGGCGCTGGCAAAGCGATGCAGAATCGTTGCCATTTCTTGACGGGTGATATTGACTGCGGGCGCAAATCGTCCATCGCCAATGCCTTGCACAACTCCGCTACTGTATGCCCATGCAACAGCATCGGAATACCACCGCCCCGGTGCAACATCGGTGAATACGGTTGCAGACTGAACTGGCGGCTCCTCTGCCATGCGATACAGAATCGTCACCGCCATAGCACGGGAGAAAAGGGCATTCGGCTCAAAAGTTGTAGCCGATGTCCCCTCCATAAAGCCACCCTCGACCATAAAGCCAATGGCCTCATGCGCCCAGTGTCCCGCAATGTCGGTGAACGGCTGGCTTGCGGGCGGAGGCACAGCAACCGCAATGCTTGGTGCCATCCCAATCACCAGACAAACAACCACCAGCAGACAGATAACACGTTTTGGACAATACTTGCTCGAACGCACAAAAACCACTCCCTTGCTAAAAGTGCAATATACTACCACATCATAATACTATAAGGACATCTACACAGTCAACAAATTTCTGGGAAATCTATTGACCATTGTACGGCGATATAAAACAAAAAGCCGGCCCAGACATTCGTCTGGGCCGGTTTTCTGCAAGTCTTTAGAGGGGTTGTACGTTAACCGCTCTGCTCTTGGCACTGTTTTTGGGATCTGGCTCAATGTCATAGCTGACTTTTTGACCGTCTTCCAGTGTTTTGAACCCGTCGGTTTGGATTGCGGAGAAATGTACGAATACGTCCTCGCCGCCTTCATCGTTAGAGATGAATCCGAACCCTTTGTCTGCGTTGAACCATTTTACTGTACCTTGTTGCATGGTGGAGCCTCCTGAAAAAAATAGTGTATCAATCTGGACACGAGCGATCACATGTTTTTGTAAACGATGCGTTGTTTTTGCAATCCCTTACAAAAACATGTGAGTACAACTGAGCAGATGACCTCATGAGCATATCATATCCTATCATGCATGTCAACAGAAAAAAACAGTATTCTCCGTCGATTTGTGGTACAATGGTTGCAGGGGACGTAGGAAGCGGCCCCGGAATCGGAGAAAATGCCAGTGACTACATTTGAAAAACTGGGCCTACGGGCTGTTATCTTTGATATGGACGGTCTATTATTTGAGACAGAAGCCCTGTATTTAAAAGCATGGCCCGAGGTGGGCGCCGCCATGGGCTTCACCATCACGCAAGAGATTGCCATGCAGACACTCTCCCGACAACTAAAGGATTGTGAGGCTATATTTCAGGCCCATTACGGCCCAGAATTCTCGATTGACGCAGTTCGCCCTGTTATGCAGGCGTGGTTCCTTGCGGAGATTGAGAAAAACGGTCTCCCGCTCCGTCCGGGGGCACGGGAAATAGTAGAACTCATCCATGAGAGGGGCATCCCCTTTGCCCTCGGTACCGCCAATCGCACCGATGTGGCACAGTATTATTTAAAGGTGACAGGGCTTGCGGAATATTTTAACACCATCGTCACTTTGGATATGGTAGAACATGCCAAACCTGCCCCGGATGTTTTTCTCCAAGCCGCCGAGCGCATGGGGGTATTACCGGCCCAGTGTTTGGTGCTGGAGGACTCTCCTATTGGGCTCCAAGCCGCCTATGCCGCCGGTTGTCTGCCTGTCCTTGTGCCGGATTTGCTTACGCCGGACGAGGCGACCATTGCCAAAGCTTGGCGGGTATTCGACAACCTCAAACAAGTGGCGGAGGTTCTTTTCTAATGTTCTGCATCGGCCCTCACCTCTCCACCACCGGCGGGTTTTTGAAGATGGGGCAGACAGCGGTGGAGATTGGTGCGAACACCTTTCAATATTTTACCCGCAACCCTCGCGGCGGCAGAGCAAAGGCTATCGACCCCGCAGATGCGGCGGCACTAATCGCTTTGATGGAGGAAGAACAGTTCGGCCCCGTCATGGCCCATGCGCCCTATACATTAAATCCCTGCTCTGATAAGCCGTCAGTGCGAGAATTTGCCATGCAGACCATGGCGGACGATCTGGTGCGGACGGAGTACCTCCCCGGTAATTTCTATAACTTCCACCCCGGCAGCCATGTGGGGCAGGGGATAGAGGCGGGGATTACCTTGATTGCAAAACAGCTCAACACACTTCTAACCTCTGACTTAACCACAACAGTACTCTTAGAGACCATGACGGGCAAGGGAAGCGAGATCGGCGGCTCGTTTGAAGAGTTACGAGAGATATGCGACCGGGTTTCTCTTGCTGACAAGCTGGGCATCTGCTTAGACACCTGTCATATCCATGATGCGGGGTATGATATTGTGGGCGACCTTGATGGTGTGCTTACAGAGTTTGACCGGGTGATTGGCCTAGAACGCTTACAAGCCATCCATCTCAACGACAGCAAAAATCTTCGGGGAGCGAAAAAAGACCGCCATGCGGTCATTGGCGGCGGCGAATTGGGGCTGGCGGCCCTGACTCGTGTGATCAATCACCCCGTGCTTCGGGTGCTACCGTTCTTTTTGGAAACACCCAACGAACTGCCGGGGTACGCAGAAGAGATTCGTTTGCTGCGTCAGTTGCGTGTATAGGCGGGTTTTGGCATTCGTCCTCCATCATTTTTAAGCAATAGCGAAAGGGACGCAAAGCAACCAAGCTTGCGTCCCTTTCTAAGAAGAAAAGAGAAAGTAGAGCGAACATTTGAAAGGATGTGAATCCCTTTCATAGGGTCATTATACAATATATCTTAATGTTTGTCAAGTATATTTCAAGAATTTTTTCAACATTTGGCGAAAAAATTTTTCTGCACCGCATTGACATCTCTCGTACCATATGGTAGAGTAGTAAGCGTCTTATACGGAGGGTTACCGAAGTGGTCATAACGGGGCGGTCTTGAAAACCGTTAGGGGGCAACCCCACAAGAGTTCGAATCTCTTACCCTCCGCCAGATTGTGATAAATCCGAACTCGTGCCAACCGGTGCGAGTTCGGATTTGTTCGTTAGGTGTGATGGTTGCCGTTTGCCTTCCATTCAAACATCCCCTGTCATCAATCGTTCTAACACCTCCGACTTCGACAGCCGCTCCAAATACCGCACCCCGTCTTTGGCGGGGTCGTGGTGGCAAGCCCCGCGGTAGTCGCAGTAATCGCAAGGGGAGCTCCCGCTCCCCATATGGGGGCTGGGCGCAACTTGTCCTGCCCGCATCTCTTTGGCGAGGGCCAGCAGGGTTCGATCGATATGCCGTCCAAGGCGGCCCAGTTCTTCGGCGGTGACGAGGGCATCCCCTTCGTAATCGCCGGTTTTTTTGCTGATTTTTACGGGGATAAATTGATGCTTCTCGCCCCGCTCCATGGCCTCGATAAGGGCCGGGTCTCGGAGGATGAGGCCGGAGCGAACCAGCTCTTTGCGCCGGGCCTTTTCAATCTCTTCAGGCGGGGTGTTTTTATCGGCCTGCACCAAAATATCACGGGCAGCGGCGTAGAGGACGCCGCCGGGGACTAGGGGCATGTCACCATACAACTCGCCGCCTAAGCGGGTAATGGCAAAGAGGTAGAGCAGCATCTGCACCCCCACGCCGTACCAAATATCCGACAGGGAAAACTTCTGCCGCCCCGTCTTATAGTCCACCACACGGAGATAGATTTTCCCGTCGTGAAGCCAGCCGTCCACCCGGTCCACTTTGCCTTGCAGGGTGAGGTCTACACCATCAGCAGAAAGGGACACTGGCGGCAGGGCGGCCCCCTCGCCGCCGAAGGCCAACTCAAAGTGTAGGGGCGTGAAGTCCGAGCGGCGGAGCTCTTCTACCATATCCGCTACCACTTGATCCGTTTCCCGCACCAGACGGTTGAACAGATAGCGGAACCGCTGGGTTTTGGTGTCCATGTTGCCGATGTAAGTATCAATATACTCTGCGATAAACTGGGCGGTCAGGGTGCTCCAATCGTCTGCGGCCTCGGTGTGGAACCCGCCCCGGTCTTGGATTTCTCTTGTTACATTTTCTAGGATAAAGTGCATGAACTCCCCTGCCATGGGGGCGTCTAAGTCCGCTTTTTTCCGACCCTTTGCGCCAAGGCCGTATTGCATGAAATAACGGAACGCACAGGAGCCAAAGGTTTCCACCTTACTGGCGGACAGGCGCAGGGTGTCCCCGTAAAGCTGGCGATTGATCGGCTCGGATAACTCCTCATTTCTGCCGATTGCAAGAGATGTAAGGGCCTGTAGGCGGGAATCGCCTGCAAAATAGGCCGCCGCATCTTCCGCCGTGGGGCCAGCCTGACCGCAAAGCGCCGCCCGCAGAGCCAAGTCAAAGGCCGGGGCCGGGGCGTTTTGGAGCGCGGCATCCCCCAATGCGGACATGGGCATGGCATCTCGCCCGACAATATGGCCAAGCCGGACAAACACCGCAGACGGGCGGCAGGGGTCTTTGCCCTCGGATTCAGGGCAAGAGACAATCAGCTTTTCTTTCGGCGCAGAAAACGCATGGTAAATCAAAGCCTGTTCCCGATAAATGCCCATCTCGGCAGAGTCGGACAGGGTGAGGCCCAGCTCTCGCAGACGGTCACGCTCTAAGTCTGTCAGTATCCCTTGACTGCCGCCGGGGGTGGGCAGGCGGGTATCCGTGGCACCTAAGACGATGAGACACTTCAAATCCCGCCGCCGGGTGCGGTCAAGGTCGCCCAGTTGCACCCGGTCAATGGTTTGGGGGATGCTGCCCACTTGATATTGACCCAGGGTCAAGCGCATCAGGGCCGCAAACTCCGATTGTTCCATGGGGGTGTCGCTTAGGATGGCATGGGCTTGTTCTAAGGCATCCATTAAAATGTCCCAGATTTGGCTGTACTCCGCCGCTAGGGTCTCTCGTCCGCTGTCACGGAACCGGGCTGCTTTTTCGGTGAGGGTTTGGGGCAAGCCGATGGCGTCCAAAAAATCATACAGGGCCGTTGCTTGTTCTGCGGCGATGGTCGCCTTCTGCCCGGTGGCAGAGAGGGCGAGAAGCGGGGCCGATATCCGGTGACGCAGGGCGTTGATGGTGTCTAGTTCCGCCCGCTCTTTTGCCCCAAACGCAGCTTGATACCCGGCAGGATTTTCTACCCAGTCGGCCTGTTTTGTCCAAGCCGAGCCTTGCAGATTCCACTGTCGGACATAACCCTCCAGCACATCTACCTCCCGCTGGGAGATACCGGCAAGGCCCGTGCGGAGATAGCGGAACACCGCCTCAAACCGCCAGCCCCCATCCAGAATATCCAACGCCGATGTGAGGAGCAGTAGGATCGGCTTTTCTAAAATGCTGGACTTTCTCGCCATGTGTACCGGAATATCGTACTGGGCAAACACATGTTCTGTCACGGTCTCATAGCTGTCAAACCCACGGGCGGTCACGGCGATGTCCCGATAGCGGTACCCCTCGTCCATGACCAGTTTCCGCACTCGGGCGGCGGCCAGTTCGCACTCTTGTGCCGAGGTGGCAGCAGTGTAGAGTTCTACGGTGGGGTCTGGGTCAGTGACGGGGACATCCGGCAATTTGTCAGCAAACAGATATTGCGCCACCGCCTGTAGTTCCGCCGGGCGAGTGGTACCGGGAGGCAGTTCGGTGACTGTCACCTTCTGCCCCACATCCTCTGCCCAGCGTTTGAGACGATTTGCGGTCTCCACAGCGGGAGCGAACAAAGGGCTGTCGTCATGGAGACCGTGACAGGTCAACGCCACGGTCACATCCGCCCCGGCCTGTAACAGCCGCTTTAAAATCCGCCCCTCTACGGCGGTAAAATCGGAAAAGGCATCTACAAAAATGGAGAATGTTGTGACCACGCTGTCGCCAATGCTGTCCGCCAACCGGGTCAGGGTGTCCCGCGGGTCACGCTTGCCGGATAAATTGTCATACGCACCTAGTAAAAAGGCCAAGTCCCGCAGTTTATCCCCCAAAGCACCTTCTGTCCAAGGGGCGGCATCTAAAAGAGCTGCCGGGTCTAGCCCGCACTGTTTCAGCTCGTCTATGGTGTCCAATAAGCCTTGTAAAAACTCTGGCCGCCGACCCATATTACCGTAGAGTGTTAACTCTTCCGCCACCGCACGAAGGGCCATCCGCATAGTGAGCATCCGCCCGCCTGCATCTAACGGTACGCCATGTTTGCCGCCCAACTCGTCCGCCACCCGCCCGGCGAGACGGGTGAAACTGAGTACCTCGGCATAAAGACTTACACTAGGCCCGGCGGCGGCTACCAGTTCCCGCTCGGCAGCGTGAGAATACTGCTCCGGCACGATGAAAATAGCGCCGGGTATCTGCGCCGCTGTACGTTGCCGCAGGGCATCAAACAAGGCCGTTGTCTTTCCGCTGGTGGCGGGGCCTAAGATTAGTTGTAGCATAGAAGGCCGCCTTTCTGTGAAGAGTTCCCTCCAGTATACCACGACAGCCGCACCTTTTCTATAGATAAACCATAGACTGGAGCATCCCAGAAGAAAAGGAGCCTAGTTTGAAACATGCACGAACAACCTTACATAGACCACCACATGGGTCATCATACAGAGCATCATCGTGGGCGCCATCCCCACGAGGGGCATCATCACGACCGCTACGCCCGGGAACTAGATCGGCGCTATCCGGAGCTGTATCATCGCCTTGTCCCCTTTGTAGAAACCGCCCATCGCACACATCACGACATCAGCCGCATGAGCCACACACAGCTGCACCATCTGGCGGATCGGATTATGCACGAGAGCGGCGTGCTGCGCCATCTGCCTCATGGTCACACAGAGGACACGGTGCGGGACATGACAAAAATCCTGCTACTCAGCCTAGACGACGGGGCCGCAGTGGAGACGTTTAGTCCTCTAGTGCCATTAGCCCTCGGTCTGGGGCTTGGCCCGTGGGCTTGGCCCTATTACGGCTTCGGTGGCCCTTGGTTTCCCCGGCGGCATTTCCACCGCGGGCGGCGGGGTGGTCACCCCGGCGGACACCGAGGTCGTCGGTAGGGGAGCGTTGATTTAGGTAGATAACGAAACAAGCTTCTTCTGTCTTTGGAAGAGGCTTGTTTCAGTTTCAACAATACAAAAAATAGACCGCACGGTGTTGCTCCCCCTTTCAACGTTATCGACGATATATTCCAGTCATAAACCCATCCCCCCAACCATACACTTGTACCATCAACGAAAAAAGGCGGACAACCATGAGCAAACAAATCCCTCTCATCAACCGCTACGATGAAGCGGTTGAGCTACTTCCATACAACCTCCGGGCACCGGCCCGGCTGATAGACGAGGCGGACAAGGCCACCGCCGAAGAGTTCCGGCTCCGCATGGGCCAAGCCCCGACGATTGTGCAGTCGGAGGGGGAGAGACCCTTCGCCTCGGGGCAGGTGACGGTCAAAGAACTCACCGCCGTGTTAGAAATCGCCTCCGCCGTGTCGGCCCACGCCGTGCGGGACAGCATGAAACGGGGCTACATAACCGCAAAAGGCGGGTTCCGGGTCGGCCTCGGCGGCCAGACTGCCATCCGGGACGGAGAGGTATCAGGCTTTACCCACCTCGGCTCTGCTGCCATTCGGATTACCAAAGAGATTCTCGGCCTCTCGGACGGCCTGTTGCCCCAGCTCAAAGCGCAGGGCGCGCTCCAATCCACCCTCATCCTCTCACCCCCCGGCGGAGGAAAGACCACAGTACTCCGAGACCTCATCCGCCGATGTTCCCATGACGGTCACCGGGTGGCAGTGGCAGACGAGCGGGGCGAGCTTGCCGCTCTGCGGGACGGAGCACCCCAGATGGACGTGGGGCCACGGACAGATATCCTCACCGGGTGCCCCAAGGCGGAGGCCGTTCTCATGCTGCTCCGTGCCATGAACCCAGAGATTATCGCCATGGACGAGATTACCGCCCCGGCGGACACAGGGGCCTTAGAACATGCGGCAAACTGCGGCGTAATCCTACTCGCCACCGCCCACGGACAGGGGTTAGAGGATTTAAAGCGAAAGCCCATGTATCGGCGGCTACTGCGAAAGGGGTTGTTCCGCCGCTTGGTCACAGTCAAAAAGGGCCCCGGCGGGCGTTCATACATCGTCACAGAAATGGGGGAGCAGTTATGCTAAGTCTTATCGGTGCAGTCTTAGTCATTGGGGCCACAGCCACCTTTGGCCTCGCCAGTCTCTGGCGGATGGGGGCAAGGGTGCGGATACTGTCCGCCCTGATTGCCACGCTGGAGACCATGAAAAGCGAGATTTGCGACCGCATGACCCCTGTCCCAGAGCTGGTAGATAAATTGTCGGAAGAGGCCCCGCCGCCAGTAGACATGTTCTTTTGCAAGCTTCGGCAAGCCATGGGGGAAATCGGTATCCGTAGCTTTTATTTCCTTTGGAAAGCCGCCCTCTTAGCCTCCCCGGAACTAGAACTCCGTGATCCGGAGCGGGAGGCGCTGATTGCCCTCGGTCAAAGTCTCGGCCGATACGACGCAGCCGAGCAGAGAGACGCATTTACCTACACCCAACGGCGTTTAGAGAGCTACCTACGCCACGCAGAAGAAGAGCGGGCCAAACAGGGCAAAGTCCACGCTGCCCTCGGCATCACCGTGGGTGTGTTCGTGGTGATTATCTTACTATAGTCGAGCACGTCCCACCAAAGACAGCAGGAGGACAACACCAATGATAGATGTGGATCTGATTTTCCGAATTGCGGCGGTGGGGATTCTCGTGGCCGTGTTAAACGCACTGCTCACCCGTGCCGGGCGGGACGACCAAGCCCTGATGACCACCATTGCGGGACTTATCGTGGTGCTGGTCATTGTGGTACAAGAGATTTACAACCTGTTTGAGCTTATCCGGCGGCTATTTGGGTTTTAGCTGTGGACATGTTATTGCGTGCGGTCGCCATCGGCATTGTGGGGTCGGTGCTGGGGCTGGTCTTAAAACGCTCCAACCCGGAAATTGGGCTACTGTTGGCCTTGGCGGTGGCTCTGCTAATAGTGGGGCTGGGGGCACGGGTGGCGGGGGTGATATTAGACTTTGCAGACACCCTGCAATCTGCCGCCAACCTATCGCCCGCCCTGTTCGGGCCAGTGTTCCAGACTGTGGGTATCGGGATTTTGACCCGGATTTCCTCTGATATTTGCAAAGATGCGGGACAAAGCGCCATCGCTTCTACGGTAGAACTGGCGGGCACCGTCGCCGCCTTATACATCGCTCTACCCTTGATGCAGGCCGTGTTTCGGATGATTGGAGGGCTATTATAGCATCCTCTCTTGGCACTCACGATTTTCTTGGCGGTCTTTTTGCCGTCATACTGCGTTGTCGTCCTTGCCGGGTTACGACACGCCTGCATCCTCCGCCTTGTCTGTCAGCAAAAATCCTCGCCAATTAAACCATGAATGCCAAGGGAGGATGCTATATGAAGCGTTTGTTTTTCGCCTTTCTGCTCCTCACCCTCCTTACCACCACTGCCCATGCGATGGACAACGAGGCCCTCATCGACCTACAATCCGAGGCCCTAGGCACAGACCAACTGGAGGGCGCAATCCCCCAAGAGGCCAGAGACCTGTTGGGGGACAGTGATATGACCGGGACAAGCTTTGACCAGGGCCTAGAGCGCATCTTCCAAAACGTCATGAGGATGCTGGGCGGCGTGTTCCGAGAGGCGGCCCGCAGTGCGGCCCTAGTGCTGGTCATTGCGCTACTAGCGGGGCTTGTAAACAGTATGTACGGCGGTGGGGGAGAGGGGGTTCCCAACTATGTGCCCTTAGTGGGCGTATTGGCTGTCGCTACCGTGGCGGTGGGTTCCGGTGGCGCATTCATCGGGTTGGGTGCCCGGACATTATACGAGTTAGAGACCTTCGCCCAAACCTTGTTCCCCGCCATGACTCTAGCGGGGGCGGCAAGTGGGGCCGTGACCTCGGCGGCGGTGAAATATGCGGGGACGATGCTGTTTTTCAATCTATTGCTCACCATTACCACCCGGGTCATTATGCCCCTCATCTACGCCTATATCGCCGCCTCTATCGGCAGTGCGGCCATGGGGGGCGAGGGACTGAAGAGTGCCGCAAACCTACTCAAATGGGTGGCGGGGGTGTTGATTACCACCATTATGATTGCCTTTGTGGGATATCTCACCGTTACCGGGGTGGTGGCGGGTTCTGCCGATGTGGTTACCACACGGGTGGCAAAAACCACTATCTCCACTGTCTTGCCCGTGGTAGGCGGTATCGTGGCGGATGCCGCAGAGACCGTATTGGCTGGGGCCATGTTGGTGCGAAACGGCATGGGGGTGGCGGGGCTATTGGTGGTTTTGGCAATCTGTCTGATTCCCATCCTGCAATTGGGTGCCCATTACCTCATGTTCAAAGCCGCCGCTGGGTTGTCTGGTGCGGTGACGGATGCCCGTGTGGGCGGGTTGATTGACAATCTCGGCACCGCGTTTGGTATGGTTATGGGGTTAACCGGAGCGGGGGCGATGATGATGTTTTTTTCCATACTTTCTATGATGCGGGTGGTGATACGATGAAGGGGTTTGCCCTTCGTAGGGGACGATGGCAATCGTCCCGCAAACCGCGGGCGGATTGCCATCCGCCCCTACGGCTTGTGTTTTTGGCCCCACCTTGTAGGGGACGTGCCCCTGCGCGTCCCGGCCTTTGACCTTTCCTATTCGGCGTTTCGCCGAGTTTGCCTTGGCGCAGACCGCCAACTGGTCATGTCCTGCCGGACGGGCTTTCTTTTCACCCTACGGGTGTTAACTCAACTAACCATTTGCGGGAAGGACACCCGCAAACGGAAGTTTTGTAGTATGTCGTTGAACAAAAAGAAACAAAAAGTCAACACAGGGGCTGCGCCCCTATGTACCCGCAAAGGTCAAGGGCAGAGTGACGACGGTTTTGCACCTTATACTCCGTACTGGTGTCAAAGCCCTCTAGCCGGATGTAATAGTACTCTCAACCCCAATGGTCAAGGGCGGTGGTGGGGCCGGATTGATGTTTTATTGAATTGCGCTCATAAATGGATAGTATATAGGTTGAGATTATGCAAACCGGCTCTCCTGAGTGGCGGAGAGCCGGTTGTTGGAAAGGCAATGTTTTGTTATCGGGGTCTGACAGTTGGCCAACCATTGTCCCAAATAACCTGTGATCTGCCTCCGAATATTCCGTTGAGAACTGAACCAAAGAAACTGAATACCATGATACCACCTCCTCCATAATTAATAATATGAATTACTTGCGCATTTAATTAAGATGCGTATAAAAGTATACTACCGGGGCGGCCGGATGCTGTCAAGAGAAAAAGTGAAACTTTTCCAAAATTTTTTAAGGACTCAAAACTTGAGGTGTAGGAAATGTGGCCCTTGTTAAAATGGCCGCTTATCAAAATACCCGTTTTCTTTCCAATGCTCATAAGGATAATTCCCCGCACCAACATATTTCTTCACAATAAACCTCGATATATAATAAAAACAGATAGTCGAGACATATGGCCGCCCCTTTTTCGCCTTGAAAAACCTCTGCGCAGATCGGCGAAGGGACGTTTCATACTTCTTCTGTTTTGCTTGCGGCATCTTATTCCAAAGAGTTGTGTGCATACGAAAACCCAATGCATAGACACGATTCATGCCCCAATGCTTCAGCACCTTTTTTATGGGCTTTATAGCGGCAGCGGAACCTGTCCCAGTAGAAAGAATAAACGCTTTCTTGTCAAACATCTCCACTCGCGGAGACACAGGCAACACCAAAAAATCCAAATGGTCAAGCAAATTCTTCATCGCCCCTGACATACTGCAAGCACCATAGTGGGGCGTCGCAAACACCAATGCATCCGCATCCAAGATGGCTTCTAACATCGGACTGACATACACCGCATTCGGACACTGTTCCGGTAAACCGCCCAGGCACAAGGTACAGCCGGTACAAAATTCCGGCAAATCCTGCGGCATGAAAAACTCCGTAAAACAAACCCCACCACACGCAGATAATTCATCCATAAACCGTTTGGTCACAAGATAAGTATTCCCTTTTCTAGGACTTCCGTGAAACACTACAACCTTCATATGCCCTCCCAGACAAAATGCAAATTCCTACGCATCCAAACAACGCAACAATAGTATACCACAAAAGCCACCACCTTTCGAGCACCAGACTCAGCCCCACCTTCTAACCTTGACCTATGCTACCCATTCAAGAACGCATTTCAATAGCACACCAACCCGGCACCACCACCGCCCTTGACCATTGGGGTTTCGAGTACTATGACATCTGGCTAGAGAGTATCGGCACCAAGGCAGAGTATAAGATGCGAAACCGTCGTCACTCTGCCCTTGACCTTAGCGGGTACATAGGGGCGCAGCCCCTGTGTTTCTTTTGCTTCTTTGCGAAGCGGCAAAGAAGGCCCGTCCGGCAGGACATACACGCTGGCGGGAACCGCCAAGAAAACCTCGGCGGCAACGCCGAACAGAAAAGGTCAAGAGCCGGGACGCACAGGGGCATGTCCCCTACGAAGAACACCCCGCCAAGCACCAAAAAAACCAAAGGAGGCCCCCCACCATGCCTGAACTAATCCGCACCTGGCTCCTCGGCCTCACCGCCGCCGCATTCCTCACCACCATCGCCATGACCCTAACCCCCAAAGGCCGCCCCCGCGCCGTGGTGGGCCTCGTGTCGGGTCTCGTCACTATCGTGGCCCTCATCGCCCCCATTGTTGAGTTCGACTTCCACGCCTACGCCAGAGACACAAGCGGATTCGAGGCGCAACTGGAGGCCCAACTGGAAGAGATGGAAGCCGCCCAAGAAAGGCTGACAAGTTTACTCATAAGCCAGCGGAGCCAAGCATATATATGGGACAAAGCCGAACGCTTGGGCCTTGGACATCTGACAGTGGAGGTGGCTACTACCCAAGGGGCGGACGGCTGGCCGGTTCCTGACCGGGTCTGGGTTGTGGGCGCGGTTTCACCCGGTGACAGGCAGATACTATCCGAATTTTTGACCGACACCTTCGGTATCCCGGTCAATCGACAGTACTGGAGCGAATCCGATGAATGAGAAACGAGCTAGACCAAAACTAGACCCTGCCGGACTCTACAAAGCCTTGGGGAAGCATAAGTATGTCCTGCTGGTACTCCTAGTGGGTGTACTTATCATCCTCTGGCCGGGCGGAGAACATCAGGCAGGGCCAGAGGCCCCGGCGGAGGATGCCGCAGCACCACGGCTCACCTTTTCCCTGGCCGCCGAAGAACAGCGTATCGCTACGGCCCTCAGCCAAATTGCAGGGGCGGGAGAGGTCACGGTGGTGCTCAGTCTGAAAACTTCACTAGAACAGGAGGTGGCAGTAGATGAGGACGCTTCCGGCCGCCGGGAGACGGTCACCATCTCGGCGGGCCAAGGTGTCCAGTCGGAGGTGACCCTGCGGTACCGCTACCCCGAGTTCCAAGGGGCGCTGGTGGTCAGTGAAGGGGCGCATAACGCCAGTGTCCGGCTCCAATTGACCCAAGCCGTGGCCGCCTTGACGGGGCTTGGCACCGATCGGATTACAGTGACCGTGATGCAAAGCAGGGACGACAGTAATGAGAATATAGGAGGAATAGAAGGATGAAAGTGTTCAAACGAAATGCAGTCATTATTACAGTGCTCTTGTTCGTGGCGGTGGCGGTGTTCTTAAACTGGTCGTATAACCGAGGGCAAGACTTAGCCGCAGATAACCCCGTCACCACCGAGCGGCTGCCCAGCGGCGAGGATGAGGAAAAAGAAGAGACCATCGGCGAAGAGCGGGAGAACCAAGACAGCCAGCCCCAAGATGGCGAGGACACGGAAAGCCTCTATTTCCGCCCGGAACATAGTGCCCTCAGCGCCGCCGCCGTGAGCTATTTCGACTCTGCCCGCCTAACGAGAGAGCAAGCGCGAGACAGTGCCACCACCCTACTCCAAGAAGCCGCCGCCATCGGCACGGCATCTCAGGAGGAGATTGATAATGCTCTAGGGGCCATTACCACCATGGCCGCCTTCGCCCTGCAAGAGGCGCAGTTAGAGAATATTCTCATGGCCAAAGATTTCGAGCAAGCGGTGGTGTTTATCCGGGCTGAGGGCATCAGTGTCATCGTCAACGCCCCAGCCGAGGGGTTGAGTGATGTGGCTGTGGCTAGGGTGACAGAAGCGGTGATTAGCGAGCTAGGAGTCGGGGCGGAGCAGATTACGATTATTCCGGTGAGTTAAACAGGGACAGAAAGCTTTTGGATAGAAAACGGTGTAGTATCATGCTACGCCGTTTTCTTTTTTGGCAATATAATCAAAACCACTTGACAAGCTCTTGCAAGTATGATAGGATTAATTTGCAAATGATAACCATTATCATTAATAACAAATAAGGAGGCCATCCCATGTCATTGATTGGAAAAAAAGTTGGCGAATTCAAAGCCCAAGCGTATGTGAACAACGACTTCAAAGAGGTGACCTTAAACGACCTAAAAGGCAAGTGGTCTGTGTTCGTGTTCTATCCCGCAGATTTCACCTTTGTGTGCCCCACGGAACTGGGGGATTTAGCAGACCTCTACGACGAGTTCAAACAAGCCGGGTGTGAGGTTTATTCCGTGTCCACCGACACCCATTTTACCCACAAAGCGTGGCATGACGCATCTGACACCATCAAGAAAATCCGCTATCCCATGCTGGCGGATCCCACCCATGCGATCTCCGAAGACTTCGGTGTACTCATCCCGGATGCGGGGCTGGCCCTGCGGGGTTCTTTCGTCATCAACCCGGATGCTGAGATTGTGGCCTATGAAGTCAATGCGTTGGGTGTCGGCAGAAGTGCCAAAGATTTGCTGCGCAAAGTGCAGGCGGCTCAGTTCGTTGCAAAGCACGGCGACCAAGTGTGTCCCGCAAAGTGGGAGCCGGGCGCAGAGACATTAAAGCCGGGTCTGGATTTGATCGGCAAGCTCTAAACATGAAAGGGCATTTAGGTGGTAACTATGAAAAATCTATACGATTTAATCATTATCGGCGCTGGGGCGGCAGGCCTGAGCGCCGCCATCTATTCCGGGCGGGCCAAGCTTCGCACCTTGGTGATTGAAAAGTCCGGGGTCGGTGGGCAGGTGAAGATTACGGAAGAAGTGGTCAACTACCCCGGCGTGTTTTCTACCAGCGGGGCGGAGCTGGCCAAAGAGATGAAGCGGCAGGCGGTAAATTTCGGTGCCGAGTTTGCGGTGGGGGATGTGGCAAGCGTAGACTTTGCCGGGGATTTGAAAACCGTGACCACTGCGGCGGGGGAGACCTATTCCGCTGTGGGTATTATCATTGCCGCCGGGGCAAAACCCCGGAAACTGGGCTTTGAGGGCGAGACCAAGTACGGCGGGCGGGGTATTGCCTACTGTGCCACCTGTGATGGGGAGTTTTTTGCCGGGAAAGATGTGTTCGTCATCGGTGCAGGATTTGCGGCGGCGGAAGAGGCGATATTCCTCACCCGTTTTGCCAAACAAGTGACAGTTATCGCCAGAGAGCCGGCATTTACCTGTTCAAAAACCATCGCCGACAAGGTGCTGGCCCATGATAAGATTACGGTGAAATTCAACACGGAAATCACCTCTGTCCGTGGGGAAAATGTGGTGCAAGAGGCCCATTTTGTTAATAACGAGACCGGGGAGACGTGGACGCATAAAGTGGACAGCGGTTCTTTCGGCGTGTTTATCTTTGTGGGCTATGAGCCGGAGAGCGGTGTGTTCCGTGACCATGTGGCGACAGACCAATGGGGCTATATCTTAGCTGACGTGGACATGCAGACCAGTGTCCCCGGTGTCTATGTGGCGGGGGACATTCGCCCGAAACGGCTGCGGCAACTGGTCACAGCGACGGCGGACGGGGCTATTGCGGCCACGGCCATTGAGAAATACATCAACGACACCAAAGAGACCGCCGGTATCGTGATAGAAGGGTCGCCCGAGCAAGCCAACCAGCCAGAAGAGACAGGGGACGTGTTCGGTGAACAGGCGGCAGAGCAGATTCGCTATGTCATGGAGCGGTGCGAAGGAGAGGTTGCTATCCACGCCGTACTACAAGACGATGCCTTGTCCGAGGAGATTCGCACATTCCTCCAAGCCTTTGCCGAGACCACAGACCAGGTGCCTGTACACATGTACCAAAAGGGAGAAGACCTCAAACTAGAAGCGGAAATTGCGACAGACCTCTATCCGGTCATCGCCCTGATGGGCAAAGATGGGGTATATACCGGGATCAACTTCCACGGTGTCCCCGGCGGGCATGAGTTAGAGTCGTTTATCTTGGCTATCTATAACGCCGCCGGGCCGGGGCAAGCAGTCTCCGACGAGTTAAAGCAGCGTATTCGGGGGTTAAAAGGCCCCATCAACCTGAAAATCGGCGTGTCCTTGTCGTGTACCATGTGCCCGGAAGTGGTGCAGGCCAGTCAGCGGATTGCACTGTTGGGTGACGGGATCACGGCGGAAATGGTGGATTTGCAACACTACCCGGAACTGCGGGACAAGTATGCTGTGATGAGCGTACCCGCCCTGATCATCAACGATACGGATGTGTTGTTCGGCAAAAAAAGCATGGAAGAATTGGTGGAATACTTGGCATGAGCACTTCTCGGCATACAATACAACGACAGATTATTTTAGATACCCTGCAATCCTTGGACACCCATCCCTCGGCGGAGGATTTGTACGGCATGATTCAACAAATTCATCCCACCATCAGCAAGGCCACCGTGTATCGGAATTTGCGCCAGATGGCGGATAACGGCACCATCGCCCAAGTGGCGGTGACAGACGGTGTGGCCCGATACGATGGGTGTGTGATGCCTCACTGTCATTTTATCTGTGATACGTGTAATCGGGTGATTGATGTAGAGACAGAGAGCACCACCGAACAGCATGTCGCACGGTGTGTAGACCTGTGTGAGCACCGGGTGCGCCGCCATGCGGTGTTGTTGTTTGGGGTTTGTTTTGATTGTGATTGTGAGTGGTAGGGGGTGTTGCACTGGGCGTTCCGCCACCTCTTGGCCTTTTCCCGGCTTGGCGTGTTGCGCTTGCCACCTTGTAGGGGGCGTGCCCCTGCGCGTCCCGGCCCTTGACCTTTTCTGTTCGGTGTTACCACCGATTTTATCTCGGCGGATGCCGAGGGATTTTGTCCTGCCGGACGGGCTTTCTTTTTGTCGTTGAACAAAAAGAAGCAAAAAGTCAACACAAGGGCTGCGCCCCTATGTACCCGCAAGGTCAAGGGCAGAGTGACGACGGTTTTGCACCTTATACTCTGCACTGATGCCGATACCCTCTAGCCGGATGTAGTAGTGCTCTCAGCCCCAATGGTCAAGGGCGGTGGGGCCGCCGGATGGATGTTCTATTGAAATGCGCTCAAAAATGGATAGCGTAAGGGGCAAGATGGTTCTCCAGCTCTCGTAGGGGCAATCATCCTTGGTGGCCCATTTCTTTCAATTTTCTCTTGCAACTCCAACGATTCCATGATATAATATACACAAGTCGAAATAAAAAATGCGATGGCACTGGGCAGGGTGCAACCTCCCAGCGTCATAAGGTGTCTAAGCCACCCCATGCATGACCCTCAACAGGCCCCATCGCCTCCCTAGTATAGCACATCTTCGCTATCAGGACAAGGCATGTATGGCATATGAGGTTCAACTGTATTCTCGTGCAGTATGGGTGTAAACACCCATACTGCATTTTCTATTTCGGCCCGCGATGGGGCCTAATAATAGAAAAGGAGAACATGCCATGGAAGAACAAAAGTCCCAAACCCCAAG
>WRBE01000029.1 GCA_009779845.1 Oscillospiraceae bacterium | reverse complement strand
CTTTTCACCCTAGGGGTGTTAACTCAACTAACCATTTGCGAGAAGGTCACTCGCAAACGGAAGTTTCGTAGTATGTCGTTGAACAAAAAGAAGCAAAAAGTCAACACAGGGGCTGCGCCCCTATGTACCCGCAAGGTCAAGGGCAAAGGTAGAGACCGTTTTCATGTTATACTCCGCACTGGCGACAACACTCGCCTACCAGAAGTCCGGGTGCCTCGGAACCTACAAGGGCGGTGACACCGCCGGATTGATGTACTATTGAAATGCGCTCAAAAATGGAGCGCATAGGGTCAAGAGAGTTAGGTCTGGGTCAAGGTCAAGAGACCATACCGACCGGCTCTCCTAAGTGACGGAGAGCCTGCCACTCGAAAATGGGTGGTCTTTTGCATATCATGTTTGAGTGCCTTTCAATAGCACATCTCACCGGCGGCCCCACCGCCCTTGACCATTGGAGTTCCGAGTACTATTACATCTGGCATGAGGGTTTTAGCACCAGTACGGAGTATAAGGGGCAAAACCATCGTCACTCTGCCCTTGACCTTGCGGGTACATAGGGGCGCAGCCCCTGTGTTTCCTTTGCTTCTTTGCGAAACCGCAAAGAAGGCCCGTCCGGCAGGACAATACCAGCTCTTGGCTTGCGCCAAGAAAACCCTCGGCGGCAACGCCGAACAAGAGAGGTCAAGGGCCGGGCGATTGATAATCGCCCCTGCAAGGGCCCAAAAATCCACTCACACTTGCCAAAACAAAAGAACTATGGCACAATAAAAAGACGCAAAACCAAAAAAAGGAGCCTCCCAACCCTATGCAATACAAACTAATTGCCGCCGATATGGACGGCACACTATTAAACCCCAACAGAACCATCAGCAAAAAAACCCTCACCGCAATCCGGCAAGTGCTGGATATGGGTGTCATTTTCACTGTCTCCACCGGTCGCCCCATGGCAGGTATGCGGCAATATCAAGAGATACTGCAACTGAAAACCCCTATCATTACATACAACGGCGGTGCCATCGTCATGCCGGATAGCGGCGAGGTGTTGTACCAAAAAAATCTGGAACCCCAGGCGGCGGCCAGCGTGATTTATCGCGGGCAAGTCCTAGATGCCAGCATGTGCATCTGGTCAGAGGATAAGCTTTACATCCTCCGGGAAGATGCATACACCACGCAATACGCAGAGCGTGCAGGGGGTGCAATCTTGGTAGGGGAGACCGAGATTGCAGACATCATTCGGCAAGGAATTGGCAAAATTTTATGGTATGATGCCCCAGAGAACGTTGCAATGTATCAAGATGCGCTTGATCGAACACCCATTGAGCATGTGACGTACTTCACCTCATCTCCCGCATTTTTAGAGATTGTGGATCACCAAGTCTCAAAAGGCCACGCACTCCAATTACTCGGGGCGCATCACGGCATCTCTATGGCGGAAATGATAGCCATCGGAGACGGGATGAACGACCTGACCATGCTGGAATACGCCGGGCTGGGCGTGGCCATGGGGAACGCATCGGATACAGTGAAAGCCGCAGCGGACGTTGTGACGGCCTCCAACGCAGACGACGGCGTGGCGCAAGCGATTGAGCGGTTTGTTTTGTCGTAGCGGATTCATTTGACATCGTTTTTCTGCAATGCTATACTTATGAGGCTCGACTATAAATAAAGGGGAACCAAGTTACATGAAAAAAAGATTATGGATACTAATGCTCTCTGTTCTGCTGGTACTCAGCCTTGCCGCATGTGGCGGCGGCGGTGACCGTGATACGCCCATTCAAGATTTCATAGACGGAGAAGGCGCACAGGCCCAAGCGTTTTTTGAGGCCATGCTCCCGGGCATGGGTTTAGGCGAAGGTGCCAGTTTTACGCTCGCCGCCAACGATGCCGACAACGAGATTATTTTCACATTTACCTTCGGCGAGGTGGAGCAAGAGAACCTAGAAGATGGTCTGCCTAACTTTGCCGACTACATTCTTGACACAATACACCCAACGCTAGAACCCATGGCAGAGGGGTTGCGGGATGCAATCAGGGTGGACTCTCTTGTGTTGACCATTTCGCTATTGTCACCGGACGGAGATGAGTTGATCGCAACCAGCTTAGAGGTTTAGGTTCGTTTTGGAATGAAAAAACGACAGCTAGAAGGGTGTGACCTTCTAGCTGTCGTTTTTCTTAAATGATTGATTACAACGCATCCCCATCGCCGATGCGGCCTAATATAATATTCAGATTTCCGTTACGCAAACGCAACTCATCCATAAATGCCTTGGGCATCGCTTCTGATATGAGGCGAATGTGAAACGTCAACTCATATAAGCTGCCCATATTGGTTGTTTTTACTTTGACGAGGTCATGGCTTTGGGTGTATTTGTCAAACACTTCATTGAACAGACCCTCATAGTCCAAATTTTCCGGAATCTTGATTTTCAACACCCGGATTTCCGAGTTTTGGCCAAAGGAGAAATGGGTCAGTAAAAGGGATGCTGTGCCGATAATCACCAAGAATACAAAGGCGTAGAACACATACCCCAGTCCCGTGACAAAGCCTACGGCCATCGCAAAAAACAGTGCCCCGATTTCTCGTGCTGTCCCTGCAATGGATCGGAACCGTACCAGGGAAAATGCCCCGGCCACGGCGATACCCACACCGATGTTGCCGCTGGTCAGCATGATGACAATTTGCACCATGGCGGGTAGCAAAACCAACGTGGTGGCCAAGCTACCGCTGTACTTGTTTTTGAACATGTAGACCATTGCAACCAAGCACCCGAAGAGCAAGGAAAAAACCGTACAAATAATCAAGCTTTGCAATGTGAATGTTTCACTGAGCACGCTGCCGGAAAATAGTTCAAGCACTTTTTGATGCCCCCTTTTGCTCTGGTCGATGGAACACATGGTTGGTATAACAAGTACCGACTTTTGAAAATGGTATCGGGAAAATTTGAAGCTCACAAAGGGCCGCACTCAACCACAACGGTATGGCCTCTGTGGTTTTGATTTCCAGCAATACCTGATTCGGCGTAAGCAACGGTTGGCCGCTATGCGGAGTATGTTCATCTAAGTCATCAAGCCGATAACGAACATCTCGATCTAAGGTGACCCGCAGGTTGGACGGTGCCGTGGCGTTATATGCTGTCCGCTGATAACCGATGTAGATTTGCGCTGAAACCGAATGCCGCTGCAAGTAAAAGTCCAACTCTCGCCCAATTTGCGTGGAGTCTGCCGTCACGATGTCATGGATGCTGCGGTGGCTTAATTCGTGTAAAGGAAAGACAATCCGCCGTTTGTAGACCATGCCGTCAAACTTCTTTTTGAGTTCTAAGAACCCTTGGGCACTGTCTCTGTTCTTCCCATAAAATCGCAGACGCAACTTTTCTTTATACAAGGGTTTTTCGATGGACTCTTGTATGACGTCCCAATCTACTGTATCGAAATAGATGCTCTGAATATAGTACGGCTTGTTCCGATCCAATACCATATGCTGGGCAAATAACCGTTCTAAGGCGGCCGCTTGCGTTTCGGTGATGCGATATTTGGTTTCTTTCCGCTTGAAACTGTACTGCAAGGGGCTGCGCCTCCTAATTATGTATTTTGCGCTTCGGCCCCAACCGGGGCCGAAGCGTAAAATGTAGAACGAGCATAAAGAAATGTCGTGTCCCGTTGGGGGACACGGCATTTCTTGTGAAACACAAATCTTACTTGGTTGCGATGAACTGAATCAAATCCAGCACCTTGCAGGAATAACCCCACTCGTTGTCGTACCAAGCCACGACTTTGACGAAGTTGTCGGACAGTGCGATACCGGCTTTGGCATCAAAGACAGAGGTGCGCTCATCACCGATAAAGTCGGCAGAAACCACAGCGTCCTCAGTGTAACCGAGTACACCTTTCATCGCCCCTTCGGAAGCGGCTTTCATGGCGTTGCAAACTTCTGCGTAGGTGGCGGGCTTCTCTAGGGTACAGGTCAAGTCCACCACGGAGACATTCAAGGTGGGAACCCGGAACGCCATACCGGTGAGCTTGCCGTTTAGGGCGGGGATAACTTTACCCACAGCTTTGGCAGCGCCAGTGGAGCTGGGGATGATGTTGCCCGCTGCCGCACGGCCGCCGCGCCAGTCTTTGGCGGATACGCCGTCAACGGTCTTTTGGGTGGCGGTGGTGGCGTGTACGGTGGTCATCAGACCCTCTTTCATGCCGAAGTTGTCGTTGATGACTTTGGCGATGGGGGCCAGACAGTTGGTGGTGCAAGAGGCATTGGAGATTACGTCCATAGACGGCTCATAAGAATCGTTGTTTACGCCCATGACGAACATCGGCGCATCAGCGGAAGGTGCAGAGATAACAACTTTTTTCGCACCGGCTTTTAAATGTGCAGATGCTTTTTCGGTGGTGGTGAAGAGACCAGTTGCCTCTACCACGGCGTAGACGCCAAGCTCGCCCCAAGGCAGGTTGGCGGGGTCACGCTCGGATGTGACCTTGATTTTTTTGCCATCAACGATTAGCGCATCGTCTGTGTGGCTGACTTCCCCTTTGAAGGGGCCGTGGATGGTGTCGTACTTGAGCATGTAAGCCATGTAGTCCGGTGTGATTAAGTCGTTGATGCCGACAAACTCAATGTCCCCCCGCTCTAGCCCTGCCCGGAACACTAGGCGGCCGATTCTCCCGAATCCGTTAATTGCAACTTTGATACCCATTTTGATTGAAACCTCCGTCTTCTTTTATTGATAGTTGATTTGGCCTTTTTGTATTATACACCAAAACTTCGCAAATGAAAAGATTCACAATGTCATTTCCTGAAAGAATTTTCTACATTTTTTTGCAAAATTCTACAAATTTCGTCAAAAACTGTTGCCGGGGAAGGAGGAATTTGGTATAATACTTTTAGTAAAGCATTGCCAAACTACTTTAGGGGTGTCGTCAATAGATGGAACGGCCTGCTTTTTGAATGGATTTTTTGCTAGGCAAGGCAAATGTTTGAAGGCATCATTGCTTTCTGGCAAAAACATTTAACGCAGCATGGCGAAAAATCCGCCAAAAACAGGTGTTTTCAGCGGTTGACGACCCCCCTATAATCAGCTTTCAAGCAAGGGGCGCACCATGCGAGACACATGGATAAAGCAGCTATTTGAATTACAGCGAGACGCCACGATTGGCGTACAAGATGGCGTGGTGGTGTTTGCAAACCCCGCTGCGGTTTCTGTGTTTCCCCACGCCCTGCCGGGGATATCGGCGGCGGAACTTTTACCAGAGGACGTGCTGTCACAAGAGCAGGCGGCATTTACAGCCAGCACCACCGTGGCGGGACGGCCCTGCACCGTGCTGGGTCGCCGGGTAGGAGATATTGCGGTGTATACCGTGATTCTCAAAGAAGCACCGGGGGAGGCCGAGGGGCGGTTGTTAGAAAATCTTTGCCACACCATGCGCCGGAAGCTTACTGTATTGAACATGGCCACAGAAGTACTGAACACCGCTGATCATCAGTTAGAAGACCCCCGCCAGCAAGAAGGGTTGACCGTGGTTAACAAGACCACTTACCAACTGCGGCGGTTATGTGATAATTTAGACCACCTGATCCGGCTAGGGGAGGGACAGGGGCTTCGTTTAGAAGAGGTGGATTTGGTGCTCTTCTGCGGCGATCTGATTCAGTCTACGGCCCATTTTGCAGAACAGATGGGGCATAAACTCCACTTCCGGGCGGAGGTGGAGCGGCTTGTGATGGCCATTGACCCGCAGAAGGTGACGAAACTGCTACTCAACCTGCTCTCTAACAGCTTGGGACGTTTGGAGGAAGCGGGGTGTGTGCAAGTGACACTGACCGGCACCAAAGAAGACGCATTGCTCACCCTGACAGACTCCGGCACAGGCATTGCACCTGAGCGTATGGCGGGTGTGTTTGCCGAGCATCAACAGCCCTTTGACTACACCGACCCCCAGGCGGGGGCCGGTCTCGGCATGGCGGTGTGTGAAAAAATCGCCCACCTTCATGGTGGGACGCTGCTCTTAACCAGCCAAGCGGACACGGGCACCACTGTGTTTCTCCGTCTCCCCATCCGGCGTGCCCCGGTAGGCGGTGCGCTATTGGATAATCAACTGCCTTATGGCGTAGACGATGGCGGGATGCATATGATTTTGATGGAGTTGTCGGATGTGTTGGGGGATGCGGCGTTCGGGATGGAGTATCGGGATTAGGACTATTTTTTGAGTGTGCTTAATAATTGTGAATGTTGAGTTGGTTGCGATTTATTGAGCGCACTCTTTGTTTATTACGGCATGATTTTTTTGTAAGGGACGCCGCCCTATGTACCCGCTAAGGTCAAGGGCAGAGTGACGACGGTTTCGCACCTTATACTCTGCACTGGTGCCAAAACCCTCACGCCAGATGTAATAGTCCTCGAAACCCCAATGGTCAAGGGCGATGGGCTATTGAAATGCACTCATGAATGAGGAGTATAAGGTCAAGATCAAAAGAGCTTCCCTTCCGGCCCTCCTTAGTGACGGAGTGCCTAGTGCGGTGGGTGGTGGCCTTTTAGGTTTTCATCATGGCAGAATAAACCCCTCTGCGATTGCAGAGGGGTTTATTGGGCTTGGTCTAGGTTAGTGAAAAAGCTTTGAATTGGTACGCCGTAGAGTTCGGACATGGCAAGGAGGGCGCTGATTCTGACATTGCACTTTCCGCGCTCCATTTGGGAGATGATCTCTCGCAAAATGTCAATACCCTGCACCTGCAACCGAGCAGCGACAGCTTCTTGTGTCAGACCCGCCAGCTCTCGATATTTCTTTAGATTTGGCCCAATGGAAATGTCTTGCTTCAGCTTCATAATTCCACCCTTTTTTGGAAGCGATACATTCCACTTGATTGTACGTTATTTTTGTGCTATGATTGGAATAAATCTATCCAAAAGGAAGGGTGACGATTGAGATGCAAGCCAATACAGAAGCAACCCGCAAAGAAGAGCCGGACTACAGAGAGCTATATTTCCAGCTATTACGCACCCAAGACAAAGCAATCCGCATCCTACAAGAGGGTCACATAACAGCCGAAGAAGCACACATGTCCACAGAAAAATAAAGTAGCGGCTGGCGCAATCTACGCCAGCCGCTACTTTATCAGAGCAACCAAAAAAGGAGATCTCTTTTCGAGTGGCAGGTTCTCCGTCATTTAGGAGAACCGGTCGGGAAGGTCTCTTGTCCTTGACCCAGACCTTACTCTCTTGACCCTATGACTGCCGCTTTTGAGCGCCTTTCAATAGAACATCCCACTAGTGGCCCCACCGCCCTTGTAGGTTCCGAGGCAACCGGACTTCTGGTAGGTGACTCTTGTCGCCAGTGCGGAGTATAACATGAAAACGATCCCTACATTGGACCTTGACCTTAGCGGGTTCTTAGGGGCGCAGCCCTTAAGTTGACTTTTTGCTTCTTTTTGTTCAACGACAAAAAGATGGCCCGTCCGGCAGGACATACACGCTGGCGGTACCCGCCAAGACAAAATCAGCGGCAACGCCGAACAAAAAAGGTCAAAGGACAATAGAACACCTCTCATCTACCCATCCGACAACTTCCCCATAGATTTCCCCAGCACCAAAAACAACACAGACAACCCCAGCCCTGCGGCCAGTACTATGCCGCCGATGAGCCAGTTGAACGTCGGGTCTGCGATATATACGCTTTGGGCAAAGATACCCATCATAGAGCCGGCCATAAAACCCAGCACACAGGTATTTGCAAGGCCCGGATGCCGTTCAAAAAACCGCTTAATCCCGCGGGAGGCAAACACCACGCCCAGCACGGCACACAGGGCCACACCTAAGAGATGGGGCAGATAGCTAAAGTCACGGCTCAAAATGGCACCCGCCATCATAATCAACTCACCATAGACCCCCAGCATCATGAGAACCGCCGAGATACTCATCCCCGGCACCAAGGCCACGGCACCGATGACAAAGCCGCTAAGAGCCACTTCTATAAAAGAGACCGCCTCGCCGCTACCTGCTGTGTGCTCTACACCGATGGCCAAAAGCCCCATACCCAGTGCAATCAAAAAGGAAATCACGCCGCCCACCAAGTAACGTTTTGCAAAGGGGTGGCTTTTCGCCTCTTTATAAATCATCGGCAGATTCCCGGCAATCAGACCCACAAATAAAAGCAAGATCACCTTTTCATGGCGGCCGAAGAAATAGTTAAATACCCGGACAAATAAAATGCCGCTTAACAAGGCCCCCACGACAATGGGCAGAAGAAACCGGAAGTTTTTTCTAAGCTCTTGCAGCGGGTTCGACATGATGCGAACCAATTCTTGATAAACCCCCATGGCAATGGCCATAATACTACCGCTAAACCCAGGGGCAACGGTGCTAATTCCAAGGAAAAATCCGCAGATTGTGCGATAAAAAAATGTTTTGATTTTCGTCATAGCTATATGTAGGCTCCTTCGGCTGTTTTGACACTTTTCACAGTATAACACAAAAGAACGGGAGATGTCACCCCCGTTCACTTCTTTTTGATATTTGTTGAAATCTCTGATAAGGCTTTTGACGCCTCCATGTCGTGGGCACGGGTTTTGGCCAAGTCACCGAGGGACACCATCCCCACCACTTTCCCATCGGACAACACCGGCAGACGGCGGACTTGGGCTTCCGCCATAAGGCGGGTGGCTACTCTGGCGTCGTCGTTGGGGCTTACGGACACGATGCCTTTGGTCATAATCTCTTTGACCTGTGTGGTTGCAGGGTCACTCTCCGCTGCCACACAGCGGAGCACAATGTCACGGTCGGTCAGCATCCCCCGAAGCCGCCCATCCCCGCCGCAGACTGGCAGAGACCCGATGTTGTGGCGGTAAAGCAACCGGGCAGCCAAAGCTGCAGACTCTTCCGGCGTAATGGACACCACGTTGGGACTCATCATATCACGAATCAGCATAGCAAAACCTCCGTTTACAATCTATGCCGATAGTATGTGCCACCGCAAGGCAGATTATACTAAAACAAACTGCGAACACCGAGGGCAATGAGCACCAATCCCCCGACGATGGTAGCACCTTTTTGGAACCGGCTACCCACCTCTTCTCCCAACATTCCGCCTAACACCGAGAGGCCGAAGGCCATGCCACCGATTAGCCCGGCGGCCAGCCAGATGCTGATGTGTTGCAAAGCCAAGCTAACCCCCGCCGCAAAGACATCAATGCTGGTGGCAAGGGCCAGTATTAGCATCCGCCGATGGGGCAAGGCGGTGAGGATGTCACCACGCCCCTTGTCCCGGAATGCGCCCCAAATCATCTCTACACCGATGAAGAGCAGAAGCCCAAAGGCAATCCAGCGCCCCGCCGCCCCCATGAGCCCGGAAAACTGACTGCCCAACAGACCCCCCATCAACGTCATCCCTGCATGGAACGCACCGAAATAGAGGGCCAGCCAGAGGATGCGGGTTTTGCGAAAATCTTTCACCGTCATCCCGCAGGACACGCTGACCGCAAAGGCATCCATCCCCAAGCTGAGGGCCATGAGCAGTATCATCATGTGGATACCTCCTCTTGTTGCTTTCCTTCTATTTCCGCACCTTCCGGTCCGGTAAGATTGAAAATGCGATATTATTGGCGTGGTCGCCGATGCGTTCTAGGTCGATAATCATGTCGGAGAACATGACGCCGCTTTCCGGGTCGCACTGCTCTACTTTTAGGCGGTTGATGTGATTCTCTGAAAACTCGGCGGATAGCTTGTCTACCTCTTCTTCTAAGGCCTCTACACGGAGCAGTCCAACCTCGTCTAAATTCTCGTATACCTCTAGGGTTTCGGTCACCAGGTTCACCGCCAAGTTGCCTAGTGTGTTTAGCTCCCTCATGGCGGTTTCTGAAAACCTGAAATCCGTATCTTCCATAGACAGGGTATATTCCGCAATGTTTTCCGCATGATCCCCGATGCGCTCAATGTCAGACAAGGTGCGGAACATGTGGCCGACTTTTTCCGCCTCTGTGTTGGATAACGCCATGTTGTTAATCCAGACTAATTTAGACGCAATATTGTGGTTGAGATAATTGATAATCGCCTCATTCTCAATGGCCTTGCCGGCTTTTTTCATGTCCTTGGCAAAAAATGCATCCAAGGCCAACGCAAGGTTTTCTTTGGCAATTTTCGCCATGCGGCATATTTCAAGGTGGGCATTCAAAACCGCAACAGCGGGGGATTGCATCATTTTCGTGTCCAGCGTGTCTAGGTAAACCAATTTTCGCTCATACTTCGTGGTGACTTCCCCGGTCTTGAGTGGTACCAGTTTTTTCATGAGTGCGGCAACCTGTTTGACAAACGGCAAGAGCAACAGCAGTGTTGCAATGTTATACAAGGTATGGAACATGGCCACCTGCCGGGCACTCTCTGTCCACGTTTCTTGGAACCAGCGCAGGATGCTAGGGAACAAGAAAATCAGGGTTCCGAACACGATGCTACCAATAATATCGAACATAATGTGGAACAGTGCCGCCCGCTTACTCTCCCGGTTGGCAGGGATAGAGGCCAGCACTGTGGTAATGCTGGTTCCGATATTCGTCCCCAATACAATGAAGGCGGATGTCTCAAAGGGAATGGGGACACCGTTTAGGTGCAGCGTAACCAAAAGTGCCATGGTCGCAGAAGAACTCTGTACCACCGCTGTGAACAAAAACCCTGCAAGCAGTGCCAGAACCGGGTTCTCAAAGGTGGTAAGCAAGGCGTTAAACGCAGGTTCATCAGCAAATGCCCGTAAGGGGGTGCCCATGGTGGTAATCCCGAAAAACAAAATGCCGAACCCTAATATAATGTAACCGATGTTTTTGACATTCCGCTTTTTGAAAAACAGGTGCATGATAATACCGACAAAAATAAACAAAGGCGCAAAGGTATCAATGCGGAATGCAATGAGCTGTGCGCTAAATGTGGTTCCTACGTTTGCCCCTAAGATAATACCGATGGCCTGCGCCAGATTCATGAGGCCCGAATTGACAAAACTGACAGTCATAATAGTGACGGCCGTTGAGCTGTTGATGGTGATGGTTGCAAGTATCCCCACCAAAACGGCGAAAAACCGATTGGCAGTCGCACGCTGTAAGACACTTTGCAGGCGATCCCCTGCGGCAAGCTCTAAACCGGTTGACATCATCTTCATGCCGAATAAAAATAACCCTAAGCCACCTGCCACTAAAAATGCTGTTTCCATAACTACTCCGTGTTCTCCACATGAAAAATATAGTTTGTCATATTTTATCATTTCAGGGGGCGTTAAGCAATAGGAGATGCGATTTTTGTTAGATTGAACTGTGTAGGGGGTCTGTTTCTTTGGTGTTTTGTTTGACTTGCGCTACCCTAATATCTCTTCCGCACTCCGTCCATGGGGCCGGAGTATCCGTCCGAGGCTGAACAGACAGTCCGGGTCGCCGACTGTAATGGTGTTGGGCCTGCTCACGGCCATTAGGCTGGCAGAGAACCCGAGGATTCTTAGTACCCCATCACTCCCCTCACTCTTGGCACCGAAGGGGTAAGTGAAGGTGGTAGGCGCACGCCCCAGCATCTCTTGGATACGCCGTTGAAGTTTTCGTAAATCCGCATCCAGCCGGTCTGTATACGCCGCCTCGCTCTCGCCTTGCCGCCGCTCTGCCCCGGCAGCGCCATGGAGAGTACAGTGCAGGTCGTAGCTATGGTTTTGAAACTCTACGAAACCAGAACCTGCCATCTCTTGTACTTGGGGCCAAATGAGATGCGGGTAGATGATGTCCTCTCGCCCCTCTGCCGTGTACTCATCAGTGGGTTTGCCGATAATCGAGGACACCACCGGCACCTGATACTGGCATACCAGCGGAAACAGATAGTGGTAATCGCTGAAAAACCCATCGTCAAAGGTGAGGATAACGGGCCGTTCCGGTAAACTACGCTCTCCCGCTACAAAGGCGATGAGGTCTGCCATTGTGACAGGGGTGAACGTACTCTCGGCGATAAATTTCAGGTCGGCTTCCAGCTCTGCCGGTGTGATGGCAAATTTGCCGATCTGGCCCGGGTCTTTGGTGACTTTGTGGTACATGAGAATGGGCACTTCTACCGATTGCCGCTGGGCGGCTGTCGCCCCGGCGGACAGGGTGAGGGTCAGAAGAAGTAAAAACAAAACAAACAGGCGCAGTTTCATGATGGAAGACCTCCGCTTGATGATATATCTAATATGGGCCAACAGCGGCGGAATATACATGATGGCGCATAGGGCGTTTCTCCCAACCATACTTCGCTACGTTGTGTAGCGCATATGCGAGGGGCCGCATATACTCATATTGTGAGAGTCCCGCACAAAATCCCCTAGCTATGCCAAAAAGGAGAAAAATTGCTATGTTTTTGCCTATTCTGTCTGGCCTGATTGTATCAGTGGATGCCTTTTTCATCGGACTGTCCCTCGGACTGCAAAAGAGATGCAAGTTTTTATATCTTGTCATCATTAACGTGTTCTTGTTCGGGCTTTGCATCCTTGGATTTTTGATTGCGGGGCGGATTTATGAACGCATACCATTTGACCCCGACTATGTTGTGGGAACTGCATTCATCGCACTTGGACTTTGGACGATTCTGCACTTTTTTGTATCCGAACATATCAAACGCCGCCGGGAAACGGCGGCGGAAGTACATATTTCACTGAAAACATTTGCCCTAGTAGGCATGGTGATGAGCGGTGAGGCAATGCTCATCACCGTGGGAATTACATTTATCTTTCTTCCATACTCAACCTTTGTAATCCCCATCACCGTTGCCCTTGCCCACTTCGGATATTCCGCATTGTCGTTCTATTTGGCGAGAACCAAACATGTAAAGCGAATCCCTGCGGTGTTTAGTTACGTGATCTCCGGGCTTGCGCTTATTATATACGGGTTAATGGCGTTGTTTGTAGAGCTTGGGATATAGACGCTTTACTTAATTTTCGTGATCCGCCGGGTTCACATGAACCATGCAATGCTTCACTTTAGGAAATTGCGTTTCTATGGCATCATGTGCATGTTGCGCAATGCCGTGTGCTTCGTGTACGGTGAGGGTCGCATCGACACAGATTCCCACATCCACATATATTCTACTTCCAAACAAGCGTGTCTTTAATTGATCGATTCCCACCACGGACTCTTGTGCGAGAATCACCTGTCGCATCTCTTGCACAATATGGTCATCGCAGGCTTTGTCCGTCATTTTCCCAACGGCCTCTTTGAAAATGCTGATGGCAGTTTTCAAAATAAAGAACGCAATTGCAATGGCGGCGATGGGGTCTAGGATCGGGAACCCCAGCAATGCCCCAAAGATGCCGATAAAACTGCCGATAGAGGTAATGCCATCCAAACGGCTATGCCACGCATCCGCCATGAGTGCGCTGGAATCCACCTTTTTTGCGGCGGCACGCATATACCAATACACACCCTCTTTTACGGCGATGGAAACAAGTGCCGCAACAAGTGCCAAAACCCCAAACGCCGCAATTTCCTCGACATGGAAATCACTGGTCAATATCCGCTGTATGCCCGCCCAACCAATGCCAATACCGGTTGAGAGCACAAGCGCTGCAAGCACAATGGCCGCTACGCATTCAAAGCGCTCATGCCCGTAAGGATGATCTTTGTCGGGCTGTTTGCTTGCCAATTTGACGCCGATGATTGCAATTACGGTGCTAAATAAATCTGCGATGGAATGTGCCGCATCTGAAATCATTGCGGTAGACTGCGCTAATATCCCGGCAACTAGCTTGAACGCCGACAACCCTATGTTAATGATAATACTGTTACGCGCCGCGCGCATTGCGATTTGCTTATTTGGCTGATTCATGTAAACGCCTCCTGCTTCAAATTAATAGAAAAAACACACCTATGGAACAATTTCTGTCCCACAGATGTGCTTATATACACTCTGTTGCCGCACATATGCGGCCCGGCTTCGTAAATTCCCCGAAGGAAGTTTATAGCCTGCTCAGTTGATTGATATTATAGCATATGCCGGAACGGTTGTCAATGTTTCTCGTCATGCTTATTTTCATGGTGTGGTGTGGATAAAAAATCCCTGTGGGCCATTGTCCACCGCTCCGCCCTTGCCCTTTTTGCTCGGCGGCAACTGAACAAAAAACCAAATCACCCTAAAAATTGCTTACAATATACCGCACAAGAACAAGCCTCACATTTAGGCTTCCGCGCCGTACACACTGCCCGACCGTGCAGTACCAGCCGATGACAAAAATCATTCGACTTCTCCGGCGGCAAAATCTTCCGCAACTCTGTCTCAATTTTCACCGGGTCCTTTACATCCACCAATCCCATGCGGTTCGTTATGCGAATACAGTGGGTATCCACCACAATTGCACCGGGGGTATTGTAGATGTCACCGAGAATCAGGTTCGCCGTCTTACGGCCCACGCCGGGGAGTTTGAGCAGATCATCCATATTATCCGGAACTTTCCCGCCGAAATCGGAAAGCAGCATTTGAGACGCCGCCACAATGTCCCGTGCCTTGGCACGATAAAACCCGGTAGAGTGTACCAGCCGCTCTACATCCTCCACCGGCCCAGCGGCGAAGTCCTCCAAGGTGGGGAACCGGGCAAACAGGGCAGGGGTAATTTTATTCACCCGCTCATCCGTACACTGGGCCGCCAGACGGACGCTGAATAATAGCTCGTAATCTTTGGGGTATTGCAGACTGCACAATGTATCCGGGTAGTCGTGTTCTAAACATTCGATGAGTTTTAACGCACGTTCTTTTTTCCGCATAGAAATCACCTCTCATTGCACCTATTTTATCACAGTTGTAAGTCTCTGTACAGTTTGATATAATAGAGCCATTAAAACAAACACGGAGGGACATCATGGTACTGGAAAACATGGAATTTGTAGAGCAACTAGACCCGGAGGTGGGGGCCGCCATTCGGCAGGAGTATGTGCGCCAACAGCATAATATTGAGCTCATCGCCTCAGAAAACATCGTAAGCCCCGCCGTGATTGCGGCCATGGGTACGGTGCTGACCAATAAGTACGCTGAGGGCTATTCCGGCAAGCGGTACTATGGCGGCTGTGAGTATGTCGACGTGGCAGAGGACATTGCAAACCGCCGGGCCTGTGAGCTGTTCGGCGCAAAGTTTGCAAACGTCCAGCCCCACTCCGGGGCCAGTGCCAACTACGCTGCGTTTATGGCCCTCTGTGAGCCGGGGGACACCATACTGGGTATGAATTTAGACCACGGCGGTCACTTGACCCACGGCAGTCCGGTAAATTTCAGCGGCAAATACTACAACATCATCCCTTACGGTGTGGCGGATGACACCCACCGAATTGACTACGATACCCTGCGGGAACTGGCGAAGCAGCATCAACCCAAGATGATTATCGCTGGCGCATCCGCTTATCCCCGCACCATTGATTTTCAGAAATTTTCCGAGATTGCCAAAGAGGTGGGAGCCTATCTCTTCGTGGACATGGCCCACATTGCGGGTCTCGTGGCCGCAGGGCTGCATCCCAGCCCGATTCCCTACGCAGACGTGACCACCTCCACCACCCATAAAACCCTGCGGGGTACCCGTGGCGGCTTAATCCTCACCAATGACGAGGCCATTGCCAAGAAGATAAACAGTGCCATCTTCCCCGGTTCACAGGGCGGGCCGTTGATGCACATTATTGCGGCAAAAGCTGTGGGCTTTGGGGAGGCATTAAAACCGGAATTTAAAGCATATCAACAGCAAGTGGTCAAGAACGCCGCCGCGCTGGCTCAAGGGCTTTTGAGCCGTGGCTTTGATCTGGTCTCCGGCGGGACGGATACCCATTTGATGCTCGTAGACCTCCGCAAATTTGACATTACCGGCAAAGAGATGCAGATTCGCTTAGACGAGGTGCAGATTACCGCCAACCGCAACACCATCCCCAATGACCCCCAAAGCCCCTTTGTCACCAGCGGCATCCGGTTAGGTACCCCCGCCGTGACCACGCGTGGCTTTGTAGAAGCGGACATGGACAAAGTAGCGGAACTGATCCACCTAACTGCTACAGAATTTGAGCACACAGCGGACTATATCCGCAGAGAGGCCGATGCCCTCTCCGCCAAATACCCCATCTATGTCTAGCCCATATCGCCCCCTAGCCGATGAGGTGCGACCTTTAGAGCTAGACCAAGTGGTGGGGCAAGAACACATCCTTGGCCCCGGCGGTATTCTGCGCCGTGTGGTGGAGAGCGGGCAGGTACCCAATATGATTTTCTACGGCCCCTCCGGCGTGGGGAAGAGTACTGTGGCATCTATCATCGCCCGGCAAACCAACCGCACCCTGCATAAGCTAAACGCCACCACGGCGGGGATCGCCGATATCAAAGAAATCATCGCCGAGCTAGACACGTTTCTGGCCCCCGGCGGGGTGTTATTGTACCTTGACGAGATTCAGTACTTCAATAAAAAACAGCAACAAAGCCTGTTAGAGTTCATGGAAAACGGGAAAATCACCCTCATCGCCTCTACCACGGAGAACCCGTATTTCTATGTGTTCGGTGCGGTGTTAAGCCGGGCCACGGTGTTTGAGTTTAAGCCCCTGACCCCAGACGCTGTCCGCCTTGCCGTCGAGCGGGCCATTGACCTGTTGAACCAGCGGCGGGACAATCCCCTCTCCCTAGAGGACGGCGTGTTAGACCATATAGTCAACGCCTGCGGCGGGGATGTCCGCAAGGCCTTAAACGCAATCGAACTCTTGTTCACCGCTACGGCAGAGGGTGCCATCACCCTAGCGGACGCTCAAGCGGTCAGTCAGCGGAGCGCCATGCGCTACGACCGGGACGGGGACGAGCATTACGACATTTTATCCGCCTTCCAAAAGTCCATCCGCGGCTCTGACCCGGACGCCGCCATCCACTACTTGGCCCGGTTGTTAGAGGCGGGGGACTTAATCTCGCCCTGCCGCAGAATGTTGGTCACTGCCGCAGAAGACATTGGGCTGGCCCATCCCCAAGTGTTGCCCATCGTCAAGGCATGTGTGGACATGGCCCGAGAGATTGGTCTGCCAGAGGCACGGATTCCTTTGGCGAATGCGGTCATCCTGTTGGCCACCAGCCCGAAAAGCAACACCGGTGACAGTGCCATCTCACGCGCTATGGCGGACATCCAAGCCGGGAAACACGGGGATGTACCGGATCATCTGAAAGATTCCCACTACGCCGGGGCCGCCAAAATGGGCCGAGGGCTGACCTATGAATATCCCCACGCCTACCCCAACCGTTATGTGAAGCAACAGTACCTGCCCGACCGATTGAAGGACACGGTATATTACGAATACGGCGAAAATAAGACCGAACAGGCCGCCAAACGGTATTGGGACGGGATTAAAGGAGAGGCGTAAGCGCTTCCAGCATTTGCCATTACTAGGCGGACTGAATATCGCCCCGTCTTATGGGGGTTGCCATGTAAAAGCTTATCTTAGAACAGGACAACCTGTTGTCTTGTTTCTTGTGGTATGATAGCTTAAAAATACAAGGAGAGAACAACATGAACACAAAATTATTTGAAAAAGCAAATGAACTGATTAAAACCTTTGCATATGCCAGCTTTGGCGTAATAGACGAACACGGATACCCTTCCGTTTCGGCTGTATCGCTCCAAAACCCTGAGAACATTTCTGAGCTCTACCTTACTACAACGTTGGATTCAAACAAGGCGAAGCGTCTTCAGAAAAATAATAAAGCAAGTATTAACTGCTACACGAGCATGAATAATATAACCCTTGTTGGTGAAACCGAAATCGTTTCTGACCAAGAAACCAAGAGCAAGTATTGGCAAGATTGGGTTGCCCTCGGGTCAGATGTGTATCCAGGCGGCGTATCTGACCCGAATTACTGCTTTATCAGATTCACCACAAAACGGGTCACCCTATGGATTGATGAAGAAGGTGCAGAATTTACGCTAGACTAGCAAAAGGAAACACCATCATTTAAATTACTCAATCGCACAAGCCAGAGCAAATAAACCGCTCTGGCTTGTATTGTTTAAATTATAAAAATGCTGCGCCTCTATTCCGCCAGCACAATCTCCACCTCAAACAAATCCCCGGAAATCCGAATCACAAACTCGCCGTCCATCAGCTCTACCAAACTTTTGGCAATGTACAGTCCCAGGCCGCTACCCTCCCCTTCCCGGGCGCGATCGCCACGGATGAACTGCTCGGTCAAGGCGTCCCCGGAGAGTTCGATGGGGGCGGTGGAAGTGTTTTTTAGGGTGAATCGAACCTCGCCATCCCGCCGGGTAAGCTCTGCGAAAATGCGGGTACCGAAGAGGGCGTATTTTGCGGTATTTGCAAACAGATTTTCCAATGTCCGCCACAGGTGGCGGTTGTCGGCCTGTGCAAAGACCGGCTCGTCCGTACCCCGGAGCACCAAGGTCAAGTCCCGCCGGGCCAACTGCTCGTCAAACTCTCCGGCGATTTGACCGATAAGTTCCGCTAAATTCACGGGCTGTAGCTCTACCCGCAGGTTACCTGTGCCCGCTTTGGATGCCTCCATCAAATCCTCAATTAACACTTTCAGCCGCAAGGATTTCTGATCTAATATGGCGACATATTCCATAGACTCGTCCGCTAGGGGCGTTGTTTTAAGCAGGTCTACGTAGTTGATAATAGAAGTCAATGGGGTCTTGATATCGTGAGAGACATTTGTAATCAGCTCACTCTTTAACCGCTCGGCCCGGACTTTCTCGGCGTTTATCTCATCATACTTGTCTGCGAGACCTAGTAGTACGATGACAAAATAGGTGAGTGCCATCAAAGCGAGGGCCGAGAGAACAAGCGGAGCCGTTCCAAGATCGGTCCACCACACACGCTCTACAGCCATAGTGTGGGTCACGTTGGACTCGACCCACCAGATCGTGTCCACAAAAGGACGTATGGCACGTAGCTGAAAAGACGCAGAAACACCAAACAACATTGCAACCTCCGGTGTTAACAGCAAGAACATCAGCAGATTTCCAACCAAAAGCAACGCAAACAACAACCCCAAAGGCCGCCAGATGGGGTGTATGCGGAAAAAACGCACCCAGTATAGGGTCTGCATCAGCTCCTTATCCCGTAGGCGGGCCACCAATTCCGTCACTGCCAAAATAACCACGGTGTACGCCAACAACGGTAGGAAAAATGAGGCAAACTCCGCCCAGTCTGAGTGGGCTGTGAGCAGTAGATACGCCACGCTGTAGAGGGCAAAAAATGCCAACAAGCAAAAATCCACACTGCGAAACAGGCGGAAAATGACCTCTTCTTGCTTTCCCGCCCGCTTCGTGTGCCAGACAGAGGCGAGCAGTAGCCCAACAGAGAGCACCAACAAAAATAATCCGAAAGGGGATCCAAAACGGAACCACTCGCCGAACGCACTGCCGAGTATCACATCAAACGTGTGGCTCTCAGACCGGGCAATCGCCACCGCCGCAATATAGCCCATGAGAAACAGTAAGAGTTTTGTCAGTGGGGAACAGAGTATTTTACGCATGGCTCACCACCTTATAGCCTAGGCCATAAATCACCTTGAGATACCGCGGCTCTTTCGGGTTGATTTCAATCTTTTCCCGGATATGCCGAATATGTACCGACACGGTCTTTGACACATGGAACGCCGGCTCGTCCCAAACCGCCTCATAAATCTGGGTGGAAGAGAATACCCGGTCTAAGTTCGAGATGAGCAGCTTTAAAATGTTATATTCTAAGGCGGTGAGTGAAACCTCTTCCCCCTCTACGCTGACACTCTTTTTTGTGTCGTCTAACATTAGGCCGCCTGTCTGATAGACGCCTTGTTCCGGTACAGATGCTTGCGCCAAACCACCCAGCCGGGCATATCGACGCAGGGCCGCCCGGACTCGGGCCATCAATTCCACCGGGTTGAAGGGTTTGGTAATATAATCGTCCCCGCCCATGTTGAGGCCAAGAATCCGGTCAGTCTCTTCGCTTTTGGCGGAGAGGAATAGGATGGGCACATTGCTGGTCTTGCGAATCTCCACCGCAGCGGAGAGGCCGTCTAGTTTTGGCATCATGACATCCAATAAAATCAGATGTACCGACTCTTCTTTGAGTAGGTTTAGCGCATCTTGACCGTTTGCGCCGCTGATGACCCGATACCCCTCCTGCCGTAAGTAAATCTCCAAGGCAGAGCGGATGTCCGGGTCATCGTCACAGATGAGGATGGTGTGTTCCATAGTCTACCTCCAAGCCGTCACGATATAGCCGCCGGTATTGGCGCTGGACACTTGGAAATCCAAGCCCTCCGGCACGAGGATCGTGCCGCCCTCCGGCTGCTGGTATAAGATATAGTAGGTTCTGCCGTCAAAGGTGGTGGTGGTGCCGCCAACTCGTTGCAGATAGTTGATATATTCTTCTAACACAAAATTCTGCCGGCCCATGTACCAAGCATGAACCCGGCCCACATAGCGGAAATGCCAAGGCTCATAAGCAACGCCGGTAATGTTCTGCTTTTCGTAAGGATAGCTGAGGAGCAGCCCGAACGCCGGGGCGTGCTCTGCCAGCCATGCGGCCTCCGGTGTGCCCGCCATGCCGCCGGTGCTTTGGTTTCCGGAACTTAAAATGTCAACCGCCAACCCCAGTTGGTGTTCGCTGTGACCCGGTGGCAAGACGTAAGCGCGATCCACTGCGTTTTGATAGATGTTTTGCTGCTCATCTTCACTGCGAAACCCACTGGCCACAAACAAATCCGTGTGCCCCGCCTGCTCGGCGGCGGCAAATAGTGCGATGACAGCAGTAGCGGCGGTCTCCCGCAGGGTGATATAGATGGCCCGTACGGGGATGTCTTCCCATACTTCCACCAACTGGGCCGGGTCTGTCGGAGTTGCGGCACTGCGGGTGCGATTGACTAATTTGAGATACCCAGTGTCTGTCAGCTCCGTCACGTTTGCTTCTACTGTAAAGGCCGGAAAGCCTGCTGGGGGCTCACGGGTGGGCTCTGTTGCCGCCTCCATCTCGTCCCCGCCGCCCAAGGAAAAGGCCCAAAGAGAAACTGCGCCCAAAAGCAAGAGAAGAAGCCCCGCCATTTTCGGCCATTGCGGTTTCTGCGATTTTCGCGGGTTTCGCGGGTTTCGTCTGCGGGGTGTTGGGGGTCGCTGGGTTGCGGCATCTTTCGCCCGCTCCAAATCGGGACAGCCCCTATAGTGAATGACCGGCCTGCCCCGCACCATGTAGAGTACAAAGACAAACCGATAGCCCGCACCATTTTTACTCTGCGCCGGGGTTAGGGTGATGTCTACCTCATGGCCGCTGGAACCTGCGCCGTTGCCACAGAAATATTGAACCAGCTTGCGCTTTAAGTCGTCTAAACCCGCAGCATGTTCTGGTTTTGCTGTCTGCCGAAATGCTTGTTCAAATACTGCCCAGCGATCAAAACTGACTTGGTTTGCCATGTTTGTTGGAGCCTCCCTTCGTTAGTTTCTTCGTAGTATACCCACAGAAATCAAACTTCCACCCTACAAAAAGTTAAGATTTGTCAAATAGTAGACTATTGGGGGCCCTTTCTGTGCAGATAGTCTTCCAAATCGTCCTCATCTTTGTGCTCTAAGCCCCGCTCACCGGCCAAGTTTTCTAAATGGTGGGTAAACTCGTGGGCTACGGTTTTGCGGAGTTTTGCATAGAACTGTTCCTCATCTAAGTGTCCATAGACACGGCAAAACGAGCCGTAGTAGATATAGATATACCGGCCCATCACGTTACGGTGGTACTCGCCTAAGATATAGAGGTCGTTTGCCCTAGCATGGGGGCTGTACTTCACCTCCGGCAACAGGCAAATGCCGCCGTTTAGTTTTTCGTAGAATTCCGCCGGAAACTCAGCGGCGATTTGTTCTAACATTTCGTGGGCTTTGTCAATGGAAATCATAGTACCCTTCTTTCTTTTTTACCGTGTGGCGTGTTTGTTTATTGTAGCATTAAAGTGTTTAGAAGTAAAGAGAGGCACGGGAGGCGCGTAAGCGGCCAATCAATCCGTCCCTGTACAGACACGGGGAATTTAACGCTTACATACTTTCAAAAGATTGAAGTTTGAAGTAATTTGTGGTATAATCCATCCGTAAGTTCGCTCCTGTTTTCTATTCAAAATGCGTTGAAAATACACAATGAGTACGCTCAATAAATCAGCTTCCGCACTAATATTGTGATTATTGAATGTACTCAAAAAATCAAAAAGGAAGCCACCACCATGCCACCAAAGAAGAAGGCCACCGCCCAAACCAAAAAAGTAGACGACTCTAACATCATCGGTCTCCGGGCTGAGGTGCTGGAGCAACCCATCGTGGACACATTAGAAGAAAACTACATGCCCTACGCCATGAGTGTCATCGTCTCACGGGCCATCCCGGAGATTGACGGGTTTAAGCCCTCTCACCGGAAACTGCTCTACACCATGTATAAAATGGGACTGCTCACCGGGAAACGGCAAAAGTCCGCCAATATTGTGGGCCAGACCATGCGCCTCAATCCCCACGGGGATGCGGCGATTTATGAAACCATGGTGCGGCTCACCAAGGGCAATGGCGCACTCTTGGCTCCCTTCGTGGACTCGAAGGGGAACTTCGGTAAAACCTACTCCCGTGACATGGCCTATGCCGCCTCTCGGTATACAGAGGCCAAGCTTGCCTCTATTTGTGCCGAGATTTTCCGGGACATTGACAAAGACACTGTGGACTTTGTGGATAATTATGACGCATCAGCGAAAGAGCCGACCCTCCTCCCTACCACGTTTCCCAATGTGCTGGTGTCCGCCAATCAGGGGATTGCGGTCGGCATGGCAAGCAGTGTCTGCGGATTTAATTTAACAGAGGTCTGCCAGACCGCCATTGAGATGATCCAAAACCCCAACCACGACCTGATGAGCACCCTCACCGCCCCAGATTTCCCCACAGGCGGAGAGCTATTATATAATGCAGACGACCTTCGGGTTATCTATGACACCGGCCGGGGCAGTGTGAAAGTCCGGGCCAAGTGGCGGTATGAGAAGCCGGAAAATTTGATTGAGATTTATGAGATTCCCTACTCCACCTCAATTGAGGCCATCATGGATAAGGTGGCGGATCTGATCAAAACCGGCAAAGTCCGGGAAATTGCTGACATGCGGGACGAGACGGACTTGTCCGGTCTGAAACTCACCATCGACCTCAAGCGGGGCACCGACCCGGACAAGTTAATGCAAAAACTGTTCAAACTCACCCCCCTGCGGGACTCGGTTTCTTGCAACTTTAACATCCTAGTCGGCGGGATGCCCCGTGTCATGGGCGTGGGCGAGATTTTGACCGAGTGGATTGCGTGGCGGGTGGAGTCTGTCCGCCGTCGGGTGTTCTTTGAGCTGGGTAAGAAAAAAGATAAACTGCACCTGCTCCGGGGGCTGGAAAAAATCCTGTTGGACATTGACCGGGCCATCGCCATTATCCGGGACACGGAGCTGGAAGCGGAAGTGTTGCCGAACCTCATGATCGGCTTTGGCATTGACGAGATTCAGGCGGAATATGTGGCGGAAATCCGTCTGCGGAACATCAACCGGGAATACATCATCAAGCGCACCCGTGAGATTGAAAGTCTGCAACAAGAGATTGATGATCTGGAGGACATTCTAGAGCGTAGAAGTCGGGTGCAGAAAATCATCAAAGATGAGCTCAAACAAGTCATCAAACAATACGGCGAAGACCGGCGGACAGAGATTATCTACGCCGATGAAATTCCCGACTTTATCGAAGAGGACGAGACACCAGACTATCCCGTAACTCTGTTCCTCTCTCGGGAGGGGTACTTTAAGAAAATCACGCCCCAGTCTTTGCGTATGAGTGCCGAGCAGAAATACAAAGAAGGCGACGGTCCCGGCCAGCAAATGGAGGCCACGAATAAAGACGAGTTGTTGGTGTTCACCAACCAGTGCCAAGTCTATAAAACCCGTGTGTCAGAGTTTAACGACACCAAAGCGTCTGTTCTGGGCACGTATCTGCCCACAGAACTGGGCATGGACGAAGGCGAGCATGTGATTTTCCTTCATGTACCGGGGGATTATAAGGGGAATCTGCTGTTCTTCTTTGAAAATGGCAAAGTGGCCCGGGTGGAGACAGCAGCCTATGAGACCAAGACCAACCGGAAAAAACTCACCGGGGCCTATTCGGATGCAAGCCCTATCAAAGCCATCCTGCCCTTGCGGGAAGATATGGATGTGTTCGTCACATCTACGGAAGACCGGGCAATTTTATTCCATACATCGCTATTAAACCCCAAATCCTCTCGGAGCACTCAAGGGGTGGGGCTGATGACGTTGAAAAAGGCCAAGTATCACCTGCGAGACGCAACGCCTTTGTCCGAGGCCACCGTAGTCAACACCGCCCGCTACCGTGCCCGCAGCCTGCCTGTGGCAGGGGCGCGGCTGTTAGAAGAGGACAGGGAAGAAAAACAGATTGATTTATACTAACTCTTTGCATAAAATCATAGCAAGCTTTACGAGGATATGTTGCGCAGTTCAAGGCGGAACATAGACTGCAAAGATGCTACAAATTTAGGCGAAGATTAGTATGATTGGGGGAATAGCGTTTGGACTGGCGGAAACATGCTATAAAATGTGTCAAAATCATCCTTGGCGGGGCACTGGTTTCCGTGGGGTTGCAATTCTTCCTAATCCCCAACAACATGGTGTTGGGCGGCGTGAGCGGGCTTGCCACCATTGTCCATTATCTCACCGGCTGGCCTGCCGGAATGCTGATTGCGCTGATTAACGTTCCCATTTTTGTACTCGCTCTGATTTTCTGCGGGCGGAGCCTTGTGCTCTATTCCTTTTTGGGGGTCATCACCACCAGTGTACTGGTGGATGCTTTTGCCGTTATCGGATTTGTTGTGACAGATAATCTGCTTTTAGTTGCTGTCTATTCCGGTGTCTTAGTGGGCACCGGCGGCGGCTTGTTGCTCTCCGCCGGTGCCAGCGCCGGGGGGACGGATTTGGCGGCACGGGTGATACATACCAAGTGGCCGAATCGCTCGCTGGGGCAGTTTATTTTGATATTAGACGCATCCATCGTTGCGCTAGGTGCCTTGGTATTCAGGCGGTATGAGAGTGCGCTGTTTGCTGGCATCGCCATCTTCATCATGATTCGGATTGTGGACTATATGCTCTATGATCGAGATATGGCGAAACTGGTCTACATCATCTCTGAATCCCATGGGGACGAGATTCGGGAAAAGATTACCCGTGATATGAAACGGGGCGTCACCATACTTCACGGAGCGGGCGGCCATTCGGGCCGGGAGAAAATGGTGTTACTCTGTGCATTGAAAGGAAAACTGCATATTATCCGGCTCAAACGTGACGTGAAACTGATCGACCCGGACGCCTTCGTCATCATCAGTGATGCCAAAGAGGTCGTGGGTCGTGGATTTTCAAATCTAATTGACTAACTCGAACATAATTTAAGGAGGGCTAAGACATGGCAAATGTGGAACGCACTATGGAAAACTTAGAGAAGCGGGGCTTCGTTGTCAGCCGATTCGCTGACCGTGAGGCCGCCGCCCGGTATCTGCTCAATGAAGTCGGAGATACCCCCGTGGGTATCGGTGGCAGTGTGACCATTGACGAGATGAACCTCTACCCCCGCCTGCAAGAGCGGGGCGAGACCTATTGGCACTGGTTTACCCATGACCCGCTCCTCATCGACAAGGCAAACGCCGCACCCATCTATATCATGAGCGCAAATGGTGTGAGTGAAAGCGGACAGATCGTAAACATTGACGGTCGCAGTAACCGGGTGGCCAACATGTGTTATGGCCATGAGCGGGTGTATATCGTCATCGGTGTCAATAAGATTGCGCCCAGCGATAAGCTGGCCCTCTGGCGGGCAAGAAACATTGCCTCGCCGAAAAATGCGCGGCGGCTAGGGAATAAAAATACCCCTTGTAAAGAGGGAGACTTGACCTGTTATGACTGTGACAGCCCGGACCGTATCTGCTCTACCTTCGTCATCCAAGAACGGCGGCCCAGCGGGATTCCCCATTACGAGATTGTGATTATAGATGAGGCGTTGGGATTTTAATGAGCAGACTGAAACGACTGGGGCCTGTGGCAGCACTGCTTTTACTCGTTCTGTTCCTCAGCGGCTGTAATGCCTTAATTGAGGGCACACCCCATCTGGTGATAACCCCCCATGAAATTGAGCCGCCCAGCCACTACCCGGAGGACTATATTGAGATTGCAGACCAAGGCGAGCTAGAGCAGGCCATCTGGCACATGATAGAACACCATGTAGAGACCGGCTTGTTCCGAATTACGGACACAGAAATTGTTGTCACCGATGTCATTGATGCGGTGTTACAAGAACCCTTGGGCGCCTTCGCCACCCGGAGCATCACGCCGCAAATTTTGTCGGAACAACACGGGTTTTTAGAAGTAGAGTTGCGTATCCCCTTCCAAAAATCGGCGGAACAGATTGCAGGAATCCGCTCAATCCAAAACCCCACCAGTGCGATGGCGCTCTTAGAGCGAATGCTCCGAGATGGAGAAACCTATCTCGCCATGCAAATGCCGACACACATAGCCGATGTGGTCTTTTTAGAGGGTGTCCTGCGGGATTTCTACTACAGCCACGCTTTAGAGGTGGTCTTGTTGCCCAATATCGAAACCAGCCTCTACCCCCATTCCGGCTCCGGCAATCAACGGATTGCAGAATTTCAGCTATACTTTGGCTTTGGCCAGACCTCTCTTTCCCGGATGCGGGCGGACTTACAATATGCTGCGCACAGTTTGATTCAAGATATGCCGGAATACCTAGAGACGGTCTACGATCAAATCGTCTGGCTGGCTGCGGCCCTGAATAACCGGGTAGAGCAGGTTCTTCACGTCGCACCGTGGAACCCGCTCTACGACACGGCCTTCGGTGCCCTAGTCGATGGTGTGGCCGCTAGTGAGGGTTTGGCCATGGCCATGATGGCACTGCTTGAGTTGTTGGGAATAGATGCCATGGTGGTACAAGGGGAGCTGGCAGGGGTAGCCCATACTTGGAATCTGGTAGAGATTGACGAGTATTTTTACCATATTGACGTGTCCCGATTACATGAGCTTGGCCCTAGCTATGCCCTGTTTGTGCCGGACGAGATCATGTTATTTGAAAACGACTATAGCTGGGACGCCACTCACTACCCCAGAGCTGACGGGCCGTTTCGGTACATCGGCGTGCCACCGGAATACGGCGGGTACTAATGCAGTATCGTGATATTGTAACCGGCACCTTTCTCCGCCGCCCCAATCGGTTTATCGCCCATGTAGAGATAGCGGGGCAAGAGGTCATTTGCCATGTCAAAAACACAGGCCGCTGCCGGGAACTTTTAGTTCCGGGGGCCAAGCTTGTGTTAGAGTGCGCCAATACGCCGGGCCGTAAGACGCCCTATTCCGTCATCGGTGTCTATAAAGAGGGCCGCTTGGTTAACATGGACGCCCAAGCCCCCAACAAAGCCGCAAACGAGTGGCTTATGGCAGGCTCGCTGCCCGGTTTCCCCGCCCCCACTCTCATCCGCCCGGAGGCGGTTTTTGGCGGCTCTCGGTTTGATTTTTACTTAGAACAAGACGACCGCCGGGCCTATTTAGAGGTCAAGGGCGTGACCTTAGAGCGGGATGGTGCCGCCTATTTCCCCGACGCCCCCACAGAGCGGGGCGTGAAGCATCTTCGTCACCTAACCGCTTGTTTGGCCGCCGGGTTTGAGGCGTATGTGCTATTTGTAATTCAGATGACAGACGTGACATATTTCTCACCGAATGACGAGATACACCCGGCCTTTGGCGAGGCCCTGCGAACAGCCGCTGATGCTGGCGTTGGGGTATTGGCATTTGATTGTGCGGTCAAGCCGGATTCTATGGTAATACAGCAGTCGGTGGAGGTGCGGTTGTAATAGAGTCAGGGCCACCCATAAAACGGGTGGCCCTGACTCTTTCTCCACTCAAAGCTTTACACGCCAGTTGAATGTATCCTCTACTGTTCCGCGCTGGATGCCACTCAAAGTGTCAAATAGTTTCTTACTCAACGGACCCGTATTACCGTCTGCGACAATGATATCCTCACCCTGTACATGCAATTTCCCAACAGGACTGATCACAGCGGCGGTTCCGGTGCCGAACACTTCTTCTAATATGCCGTTCTTCTGTGCCGCAAGCACCTCGTCTATGGTGATGAGACGTTCTTCCACAGGATAGCCCCAACTGCGGCAGAGGGTCATGACCGAATCTCTTGTAATGCCAGGCAGAATGCTTCCTGTCAGCGCAGGGGTTATAATGGTTCCGTCCAGTTTGAAGAAAATGTTCATCGAGCCGACTTCTTCCACATATCGGTGCTCTATTGCATCTAACCAGAGCACCTGCGCATATCCCTTGCTCTGCGCCTTCTCCTGCGCGGCGAGGCTGGCAGCATAATTGCCGCCTGTTTTGGTGTCACCCACACCGCCACACACGGCACGCACCTGTTTTTCTTCCACCCAAATGTCAAGGGTTGTAAGGTCGTCCATGTAAAACAAACCACTTGGGGAGAGGATTACCACAAATAAAAAGCTTGTAGAAACACCGATGGACAAATTCGGCTCTGTAGCGATAAGAAACGGGCGAATATAGAGCGAGGCGTTCGGCTCACAGGATATCCAGTCTGCGTCCAGCGTAACCAGCGTGCGAATCGCTTGAAGATAATCCGCCTCCGGAATTTGGGGAATACAAAGGCGGCCCGCTGTGCGATTGAGGCGCTTTGCGTTTTCCTCCGGCCGAAACAGGTACGCCGTGCCGTTGGGATGCTTATATGCCTTCATTCCTTCAAACATCTCTTGGGCATAATGAAACACCATCGCAGACGGCGGGAGGGAGAGATTGCAATACGGTACAATCCGCGGGTCATGCCAGCCTGTCCCGCGGGTATAGTCCATGAGAAACATATGGTCAGTGAAAATCTGGCCAACTCCTTGAACAGGCCCTGCGGGCTTTGGTTTTGGGGTGTCTGTTGTGGTTACCTTAATCTCTAACATGGTTGTCCCCCTTGCTATCGTGTTGCGTAAACGTCTTTGATTTTTTTGACAGATCTGTCTAATCCTATCTGCTCTGTTTCTGTTATATCCGGGCATCGTCTAGATATGACACCATCACGGCCCAGCGTTGCTAAGACGGAATAATACGCATCCGCTTCTGGGTCATAGGTGGAAATGGGCAACTCTTCCCCGTCGTCGTTCCGCATGGCGCGTAGGATTCTTGCGACACACGAGGCGATGCCAAAGTTTGTATAGCGTTTTACTGTGAATATATTCCATCCGCTCAGGCGGGCCTGTTGCGCCAGTTCATCGCTGACCTGATTGACTGCCGTTTGGCTTTCCCCGTGTTCGCCAACCATCAGTACATCCTGTCGTCCAGTGCGGTTTTTCAAACGGTTGGTATCCAGCAAGGTGCCGGTACCAATCACTTTACTTGCCGGAAAGCCCGTTTGCTGCCGGAGGTATTGTGCAATGACATCGCAAGGGTTGGAAACGGAGAGCACCACACCTGAGAATCCGGAATCTTTTAGTTTGGGCGCAACCTCTTCCACGATTTCACTTGTGATTGGCAGTTCGCCTAGGCGGTCTGTCATCTCTAACCTGCTCAAATCAGCGGCGGAGAAGATCGCGAAATCCGCATCGGCAAGGAGGGTGTAATCCGGTTCAACCAGCGTTTTTTTACCCGGCGCACCAAGTGGATCGTTAATCACAGGCGCAGGCGAAATGCGTACATTTCTGGCTAAGTTTTGAGACACATCCTGCATTTCAAGGATTTCCGCATTTAATTTATCAAGGTTTGTATCAATCAAGACCAATTCATCCACTAAGTTTTCCAACAGTAGGGTATAGGCCACCGTGCTGCCGACATGACCGAGGCCGATAATTCCAATTTTCATTATACACCTCTTGTGAGTTGTTGTTTGTTTTGTATTATATCATGATTGTCTTTGTAGTGCAAAGAGGGGGGTATGCTTGGTTGTTGGGCCTTTAGCCTTTTCTGTTCGGCGTTCCGCCGAGGGTTTTCTTGGCGGGTACCGTCAACGTGTATGTCCTGCCGGACGGGCCTTCTTTGCTGTTTCGCAAAGAAGCAAAAGAAACACAGGGGCTGCGCCCCTATGTACCCGCCAAGGTCAAGTTCCAATGTAGAGATCATTTTCATGTTATACTCCGCGCTGGCGACAGGAGTCACCTACCAGAAGTCCGGTTGCCTCGGAACCTAGAAGGGCATTTTTTGCCGCCAGATTGATGTACTATTGAAATGCGCTCATGAATGGAACGCATAGGGTCAAGAGAGTTAGGTCTGGGTCAAGGTCAAGAGACCTTCCCGACCGGCTCTCCTAAGTGACGGAGATCCTTCCACTCGAAAATGGGTGGTCTTTTGCGCATCATGTTTGAGCGCATTTCAATAGTACATCAATCTGGCTGATGCCACCGCCCTTGACCATTGGGGCTGAGAGCACTATTACATCTGGCGTGAGGGTTTTGGCACCAGTGCGGAGTATAAGGTGCAAAACCGTCGTCACTCTGCCCTTGACCTTGCGGGTACATAGGGGCGCAGCCCCTGTGTTGACTTTTTGCTTCTTTTTGTTCAACGACAAAAAGAAGGCCCGTCCGGCAGGACAT
>WRBE01000028.1 GCA_009779845.1 Oscillospiraceae bacterium | reverse complement strand
CTGATGCAGCAATACATAAAGTCTGTAAGGCACTTGAAATTCCAACACCATCGCGTGGATATTGGGCGAAAAAGCATGCTGGCCAATCGCCCCCTATTGTTCCGTTGCCAAAGAGCGAAGAGCGCTCACGGAAATTAGGTATTCGTACCGGGCAGACTAGCCAACCCAAAATTGAAGGTGAGGCGCTGGCATTTTTGGATGAAGAAGAGAAAATGGTGATCTTTTCTGTCGCTTCACAAGTGCTTCTACCCGATGAAAATGCCAGAATGCATACAAAAATCATTGCACATCGAAAAGTGATTGCGGAATGGAAGAAGCAACCAAGAAACGATGGGCGTAGAGCGTGGAATAGACGGGATTCAGATTCACCGCCCTACTTGACAGATTCTGTTTCAGCGGAAACTCTTCCGCGAGTTTTGCGGCTAATTGATGCGCTTATTAAAGCACTGGAACCACTAGATGGTGCCTTGACAGAGAGCCTTGGATTTGTGGTAAGTGGAGAGACAGTTCGACTCCATTTTTCCGAGTCAAAGGACAAAGTGCCACACGTTCCTACAAAAGAGGAAAACATGGCGCTTTTAAAATATGAAGAAGACAGGAAAAGATATTCTTGGGCATCAAAACCACAAATCCGGAAGTATGACCATGTTCATAACGGTAAACTCAGTGTATCAGTTGGCGGCCAAAGGAGTTATCGGGACTGCAAGTCGTATATTGTGGAAGATCGCCTCGGCGATATTATGATCGAGATGTACCAAGAGGCCGAAAACCTTAAAAGGGCGCGGAAAGAACGTGAGGAAGCAGAACACAAACGGCAAGAAGAAGCACGACGCAAAGAAGAATTGCGTAAGCAATATGATGCTGAAGTGGATCGTACACAGGCACTGGTGAATTGTGCTGAAGACTATGAAGTAGCCTGCAAAATAAGGCGCTATATTTCAGCTATTGAGGCAGATGGCTCATTAAAAGAAAAGACTGAAGATTGGCTTGAATGGGCAATGACGAAAGCTGATTGGTATGATCCAACAGTTGCAACGGAAGATGAGTTTTTTGGAAAGCGCCAACATACGGCAAGCACTGAGAGAAAAATGCTTAAGCATAAGGGATATGGGTGGTAGTGCTATAATTCTTTGGAATCACATTTGCTTGATGCAACAAAAAAGGTCGAGAATTTTACACTCTCGACCTTGCTAGTATAGATTGCGTTTTTGATTTTGTATAGAGGAGCAGGATACACGCTTCATTCTGTTGTAATATTTAATCCTGCCATATTTACAGCCACGCTCACGGTATATTTATTGATTACCTCTTTATTCTTATAGCGTCTGCTGACTGTCTTGTTCTTAACAAAGTGCGTAAATTCAAGGATTACAAGCAATTTCTCAAATGCGTTCTTATTTCCTACGACAACTGTATGTCCTATTCAAAAACAAAACTTTAACGCTGTCTGCCGAAAGGGAAAATCCCGGACAACAGGGTTTTGCCATACTGGCGGCGGACAGGCTGCTTGGGGGAATAGGGGGTATGTTTGAAGCACATTCCCCCCACAATCCACATAGAATACAACAAATCACGCCTATTAGGAGGTATTCAGTGTGGGAACAGGTTTTTTAGTCCTACAAGTTCATAACGAGAGCGATGCACTCCCTATCGCAAACGCCCATGTCATCGTGTCCGATAAACACGGCAAGGCACTGTTCGAGACCCATACAGACGCAAACGGCAACACCGAACCCCTAGAACTCACAGCACCCGACAAAGAGCATACCCTAGACGAAAACTATAAAAAGCCGACCTATTCCGAATGGAATGTGGAGGTAAAAAAAGACGGGTTCCTCACCGCCCACATCCGTAACGTAGAGGTCATTGATACTCAAACCGCCATCCTGCCCATCCATCTGCACCCGCTAGTAGACCAGCCCGGCACACCAACGGAAGAGATGATTGACATCCCGCCGATGCTACCTGTTTTACCGGTAGAGGCCCATCAGATACCCTATCAAGAAGACCGGACACGGCAGGCGGTGCCGGCGGTGTTTGCTCCGGCAAATCCGCACCGGATACCAGACATGGCTATCCCCGTCGAAGCGGCAGGTGATGACCCTCCTGCCGCCGCCCCAAGGCGGACGGTATTTATCCCGGACTTTATCACCGTCCACTTAGGCGCACCCACCAACACCTCCGCCCGGAATGTGCGGGTGCCGTTTATTGATTATGTGAAAAACGTAACCTCCAGCGAAATTTATGCCACTTGGCCGCGGAATTCCCTCATTGCTAATGTTCATGTCATCGTGACCTTTGCCCTAAACCGGATTTTTACCGAGTGGTACCCCAGCCGTGGGTTCAACTTTGATATCACCAACTCTACTGCCTTTGACCAATATTTCCGGCCCGGTGCCCAGATTTTTGACAGCATCAGCCGGGTGGTAGATGAGTATTTCAACGTCTATGCCCATCGGCAGGGATTTGTAAACCCCTTCTTCACCTCGTTTTGCAACGGCACCACCGCCACCTGTCCGGGGCTGTCCCAATGGGGCACGGTGACCTTAGCTAACCGGGGAATGACGCCCATTCAGATTTTGCGACATTACTACCCCAACGACTTGATGTTGACCCGGACAGACAACGTGCAAGGCATCACCCACTCTTTCCCCGGCACACCCCTCCGGCTGGGCAGTTCCGGAGAACATGTGCGGCGGATGCAAAACAATCTCAACCGGATCCGGATCAACTTCCCCCTTATCCCACAGATTCAAAATCCAAACGGCCAATTCGGGCCGGACACCGAGGCGGCGGTGCGGGCCTTCCAGCGGAGCTTCAACCTGACCCAAGACGGTGTCATCGGTCGTGCCACTTGGAACGAGATCACCCGTGTGTTCACTGCCGTCACAGGGCTTGCGGCCCTTGTCAGTGAGGGGGAACGGTACACCATCGGCGAGAATCCGCCTAATGTCATACTCCGCCGTGGCTCTCGGGGGGCCGATGTGCGGCAGTTGCAGTTTCTGCTCAATTTTATTGCCCAGTTTAATAATGCTGTACCCACGGTTATTGAGGACAGTGTATTCGACCAGCGGGACGAAAATGCGGTCATGGATTTTCAGCGGGCTTATGGTCTGCCGCCGGACGGTGTGGTGGGGCCCGCCACATGGAACCAGCTGTACAGCGTGTACCGGGGCATCCGGGAAAATGCGCCCCTGCCATCGGTGCCGCCTGTGACGCCACCGGTAACGCCGCCTGTCGGTGCGCCCACGCCCCCTTTCCCCGGCACGCTATTGCGGGTGGGTTCCCGTGGGGAAAATGTGCGGCTGATCCAGACATACTTAAACAGCGTCCGTAGCCGGGTGCCTGGTATCCCGCAGTTGGCGGTAGACGGCATCTTCGGCCCCATTACCCAGAGTGCCGTCATTGCTTTCCAACGTCATTTCGGTCTCGCTCCCGATGGCATTGTTGGCCCCATCACTTGGGGGGCACTGATTCGAGAGTTTCAGGCAGGCACCGCCACGCCACCCACACCCCCAACCACACCGGGCGGCCCGGCCTTTCCCGGCACCCTGCTCCGGGAAGGGGCCCGCGGGGACGATGTGCGGCGGGTGCAAACATGGCTCAACAGCGTCCGCAGCCGGGTGCCCGGTATCCCGCAGTTGACGGTAGACGGCATCTTCGGCCCCATTACCCAAGGGGCTGTGACTGCCTTCCAACGTCACTTCGACCTCACCCCGGACGGTATTGTTGGCCCCATCACATGGGGAGCACTGGTGCGCGAAGCAGAGCCCGGCACCGGTGCGCCGCCGCCCACTCCGCCTGCACCAAGCGGCCCGCCCTTTCCCGGTACACTGCTCCGGGTCGGCTCTCGTGGGGACGATGTACGGCAGGTGCAAACATGGCTCAACAGTGTCCGCAGTCGGGTGCCCGGCATTGCGCAACTGACAGTAGACGGTATCTTCGGCCCCATTACCCAAGGGGCTGTGATTGCCTTCCAGCGGCATTTCGGTCTCACCCCGGACGGCATTGTAGGGCCGATTACTTGGGGGGAATTGGTGCGGCAAGCGGGTTGATTGTTGTGATGTAAATGGTAGAAAATGTGCTATACACAAGGGGACGTCACAGGCTGGCGGCCCCTTGTGCGGTTGTGCTTCAAAATAAAAATTGTGAAATTATCGTGAAATTGGAACAATAGAAATAACCTTCCAAGGGTAATTTGGCGTTCATTGGGCCATATTAAACTTAGCTCGAACAGGGCCATGAAGGAGGAATCATTTTGATTTTATATATAGAAGGAGATGCGCCGTGATGAAAAACAGATATGTCCGGCGTACACGGGCCGCTATGGCGGCTTTTATGCTGTTTTCGTTTGCCACCACGGGGGCATTTGCCGCCATGCCCACGGAGTTGGTTCCCGTGGGGCAGACTGTCGGGATAGACATTAAGTGCGATGGAGTCATGGTGGTCGCGTTAGGCGAGGTGGACACAGAAGGCGGCACCGTTTCCCCCGGTACCATGGCCGGTTTGCTTCCCGGAGATGTGATTACCCAAGTGGGCGGGGCAAAGATCACCTCCGCAGACGAGTTCAAAGCCGCCCTTGCTAATACAGAGGACGGCATCGTACCCGTCCAAATCACCCGTGGCGGCCAAGTGTTCCAGATAAGCCTAACCCCAGCAAAAGACCGGACGGGGAAATATGAGCTGGGGCTTTGGCTTCGGGACGGTATGGCGGGTATTGGTACCGTAACATTTTATGACCCCAAAAGTGGTATTTTCGGCGCATTGGGTCATGCGGTCAGTGACGTGGAGACCGGGGCCCTTATGCCCTTGGGTACAGGCGCTATCATGCCTGCCGCCGTGGCCTCTGCCAGACGCGGTGCGCCGGGTGCGCCGGGAGAATTGCAAGGGGAGTTTGATTTCCAGACCACCCTTGGCACCCTATACGCTAACACCCCCACCGGTATTTTCGGACACACGGCAGACGGCACAACCTTGGGCCGGGGCGATCCGCTCCCACTGGGCAGCGTGGGAGAATTGGAGTTGGGTGCCGCCAAAATCCTCGCCAACATCAGCGGGACGGAGATACAAGCGTTTGACATCGAAATCTCTCGTATTTTTGCCGGTGGGACGGATCGGAACATGATGATCACCGTCACAGACCCAGCCCTGTTGTCCGTCACCGGCGGAATTGTCCAAGGCATGAGCGGCAGCCCCATTGTGCAGCACGAAAAACTTGTGGGGGCTGTGACCCATGTTTTGATCAACAACCCGGAAAAAGGCTATGGGATTTCCATTGATAGTATGTTAGCAAACGCATACGCTATGCAAGGGGTAGCGGCGGCATAGGGGTTTGGGGTTCTTGTAAAAAATTTGATTGACAGGGACTGTTCTATCCAAAAAGCCATTGACAAAGTCGTCTGTTCTGGCTATAATAGCATGTGTTATCAAAATAGGTGCATATGCGCGAGTGCTGGAATCGGTAGACAGGCATGTTTGAGGGACATGTGTCCTATGGCGTGGGGGTTCAAGTCCCCCCTCGCGCACCAAATTCGCTCACAGAAAACCCCTGATGTTTCAACGGTTACAGCCGTTTGTATCAGGGTTTTTCTATGCCTATTTTTCTGCCCGGGGGACTATTAGGGGACTCCGTTTGATGACGTAGCCGAGGGCAGATGGTACGCACCATATATCGCATGGGCGCATTCCAATGGCATTGTCCAAGGGGTAAGCGAAACGAGATTCCAGCCGCAAAACGCAGTATCACGGCAAGAATTTGCCACCATGATATACCGCTTCGCACAGTTTGCGGACATGGATGTAACCGTCCCAGATGATTTTGCGCTTGCGTTCCCCGACACAGACCGTGTCGGCACTTGGGCCGAAGATGCCGTGGCTTGGGCGGTGTACAACGAGCTTATCCAAGGCACAGGCGGCCAGCTTGTACCGACAGGCACGGCCACACGAGCACAGGCAGCTACAATCCTCATGCGCTTTGTTCCGATGCTAGATTAATTGCAGAATGAACCCACCGCCGCATTCCGATATCAGGAATGCGGCGGTGGCTTTTTTATGGATATGGAATGCGCAGGGGCGAAGGGCCGGGCGATTGATGACCGCCCCTACACGGTGGAGCAACATTACATTTGAAAAACGGATGGGCCTGTGGTATACTCTTCCTAGCTAATGATTGGGAGGAATGGGCCATGAAACGTGAAATCTATTTCGCTGGCGGGTGTTTTTGGGGTGTTGAGAAATTTTTCTCCCTCATTGACGGTGTGTTGGAGACCGCTGTGGGCTATGCAAATGGCGAGAAAGTTGACCCGACGTACGAAGAGGTCTGTCAAAAAGACACGGGCCACGCAGAGACCGTGCAAGTGGTCTATGACGGGACGAAGCTACCTCTACCCTTTCTCTTGGATATGTTTTACTCTATCATCGACCCCACCAGCCTCAACGAACAAGGCGGCGACATCGGGCCTCAATACCGCACGGGCATCTACTTCACCGATCCGGCGGATGAGGCTGTGGCACGGCAGTCCCTAGATACCCTGCAAGCCAAATACGACGCTCCCCTTGTGGTGGAATTAGAGCCGCTGAAAACATTCTACTCCGCAGAAGAGTACCACCAAGACTACCTAGACAAAAACCCAAGCGGGTACTGCCATGTGCCCCTTCACGCATTTCAGCGGGCCAGAGTTGCCCGGCCGGATAACGTAGCACCGGCACAGGAAGGAGAATCCCATGCGTAATACGAAGTATTTGGTTATTGCCGCCCTTTGCGTGGCGCTCGGCATTGTTTTGCCCATTGCGTTCCATACTATTCCCAACGCCGGGCGCATCTTTGCACCCATGCATATCCCGGTGCTGCTTGCCGGACTTGTAACGGGGCCTGTGTATGGCTTGATTGTGGGTGTGTTAACACCGATGTTATCCAGTCTGCTCACCGGTATGCCACCCACGCCGATTTTACCCGCCATGACGGCAGAGTTGGCTGTGTTTGGCCTAGGCGCGGGGCTTCTCATGCACCTATTGCGGAAACTGCACTATATGCCGGCAGTGTACCTCTCGTTGTTGGGTGCGATGCTGACGGGCCGGGTGGTGGCCGGGGTGCTCAATGCGCTGATTTTCCAGTTGGGTGCATACTCATTTGAAATCTGGATTACCAGCTATTTCGTCACGTCTCTGCCGGGGATTTTGATTCATATTATCACCATACCCCATATCTGTTTTGTGTTACAACAAACCGGTGTGATGGTACTATACCCTCGGTCATTGCCAAAACCGGCCAGACACGATATACTATGATTGCGTAATTTCGCCAGAAGGAGATACTGATATATGCGTCATATTCCCAATATTTTGTCCGCATTCCGCATCATTCTCATCCCCTTTTTGGTCTATCTTGTCGTAGAAGGGGAAATGTTTCAGGCGGCTTTGCTCCTGATTCTATCCGGTATCACGGATCTAGTAGACGGATTCCTCGCCCGGCGGTTCGGCTGGGTGAGCCGGGTGGGAAAAGTGCTAGACCCCATGGCAGATAAATTGACACAGATTACGGTCTGTGTGCTATTCGCTGTGGTCTTAGGCGGACGGTTTTGGATATTTTTTGGGTTTTTGGTCTTTAAAGAAGCGGTCATGCTGGGCCTAGGGGCCTATCTATGGCGAAAAGGCGTCAAGATTGAGGGTTCTCGCTGGTTTGGCAAGGTGACCACGGTGCTGTTCTACCTGTCGGTGATTGTCATCGCCCTATGGCCAGGGCTGCCGGACTGGGCCGCCTATGGGTTATTAGGGGTGACATCGCTGGTGGCACTGTTTGCAGGGTTGAAGTATATTCCGGATTTTCGGGGATATCGCCAGCAGGCGGAAGAGATTTCGTAGAAAAAAGCTTTGAAGGCATGTCTGCTTTCAAAGCTTTTGATTTTTTCAAGGAGGTTGATTATATCTAAACAAAACAAAAAACACTTGCAAATTTCAAACAATATGCTACAATAGTGCTATTGTTGTGTCACAAGCGATTTCAACATGAAGAAGAAAAGAAAAAGTGAAGAAATTTGGGGGAACTTAATTCATGGAACATATGTTTTGGCTCGGCCTTGTGGGCGCAGGGGCTGCATTGTTGTTTGCCCTTATCCAAAGCCGTAAGGTGCTCACCTTTCCTGAGGGCACAGATGAGATGAAAAAGATCGCAAAGTCAATCCAAATGGGCGCAAATGCGTATCTCAAACGCCAATTTCGGACGATTTCTGTTTTCTACGTTATCATGGTTCTGCTCCTTGCAGTGCTTGCGTTTTTGGGGTATGCGTCTCCGTTTATTCCATTTGCGTTTCTAACCGGCGGGATTTCCTCACAATTGGCGGCGTATATCGGTATGAAAATAGCAACCAAAGCCAACGTGCGAACAGCAAATGCGGCGCGGGGCAGCTTGAATCAAGGGCTCAAAGTTGCCTTTGCATCCGGTACCGTCATGAGCTTTTCCGTTGTGGGTCTGTCCTTACTTGACGTAACGGTTTGGTTCTTGGTGCTCCGCTTTATCTTCCATGCAGAGCCTGCTGTCATTGCGGAAAACATGGTCATGTTTGGTGTCGGTGTATCTGCTTTTGCGCTCTTTGCCCGTGTGGGCGGCGGCATCTTCACCAAGGCCGCTGATGTGGGCGCTGACTTGGTCGGCAAGGTCGAAGCCGGAATCCCGGAAGATGACCCCCGCAACCCCGCTGTTATCGCAGATAATGTCGGCGACAACGTGGGCGATGTTGCCGGGATGGGTGCGGACTTGTATGAGAGCTATATCAAAGCAATGCACGCCGCAATCGCACTGGGTTGGGCGGCATTCGGCACATCCGGCCTCGGATTTAACAGCATGTTCTTGCCGATTGCCCTTGCGGTTTCTGGTATTTTGGCATCCATCATCGGCTCGTTCTTTATCCGTACAGGCGAGAATGCAACCCAGAAAGACTTGCTGGCCACACTGCGCCGGGGGACATATATTGCGGCAATCTTGGCAACCATTGCGGCGGCTCCCCTCACCTATTTCGTGATGGATGGGAACTGGGGGCTGTTTGTGTCCATCCTTGTGGGCGTGGTTGCCGGGTGTTTGATTGCGTTTTTCACAGAGTACTATACCTCTGACCACTATAAACCAACACAAAAGCTGGCGGCGGCCTCTGAAACCGGCCCTGCTACCATCGTCATTGCGGGAATTGCCTTGGGTATGAAATCAACCCTTGCGCCTGTTCTGATTATCTCGGCTGCGGTTATGGTGAGTTTCATGGCCGCCGGCGGCACATTCGCCCAGTATGCGGCTGACGGTAGTTTTGCCCATGGGCTTTACGGCATCGGCCTTGCTGCTGTGGGTATGCTCTCCACACTGGGTATCACCCTTGCTTGTGACGCATACGGCCCGGTTGCGGACAACGCTGGCGGAATTGCGGAAATGGCAAAGTTAGAGCCAGAAGTGAGAGAGCGCACAGATGCGCTGGATTCCCTAGGCAATACCACAGCGGCGACAGGGAAAGGCTTTGCCATCGGCTCGGCGGCACTGACCTCTCTTGCGCTGATCGTCTCCTTTATTAGCATTGCGCAAGAGCGTCTGCCGTATCAAATGGACTTGAGCTTGAATAACCCCACTGTCCTAGTCGGTATGTTCTTGGGTGCGGTGCTCATTTTCCTCTTCGCGGCACTTACCATATCTTCTGTCCAACGGGCAGCGCAAAGTATCGTCATTGAGGTGCGCCGTCAGTTCCGTGAGATACCAGGTCTGATGGAAGGGACAGCAGAGCCGGATTACACAACATGTGTAGACCTCTGCACCAAAAGCGCCCTGCGGGAGATGTTATTACCCACAATCGTCGGTGTAATCGCACCGATTTTGACAGGGATTGTCTTAGGTGCAACCGGCGTGGTTGGAATGCTCGGCGGTGCCACAGTTGCCGGATTCTTGGTCGCAAACTTTATGTCCAACGCCGGCGGCGCATGGGACAATGCAAAAAAATTCATCGAGGGCGGCGCATATGGCGGCAAGGGCTCTGACAGCCACAAAGCCGCCGTCATCGGCGACACGGTGGGTGATCCGTTTAAGGACACATCCGGGCCGTCCCTCAACACCTTGTTCAAGCTGCTTTCAACGATTTCGATTACCTTCGTGGGAGTCATCACAGCGTTCTCGATTCTGTAGAGAAACTGAAAACAACCCGCACATCAAAAAACCGCTCCTACGTAGGAGCGGTTTTTTTGATGTGCAATTTCGCCTATTCCGGCGAAAATGCGGCCTTTGCGGCACCGCAAAGAGGACAGGTATAATCGTCTGGGACGTTCCCCCACGTCGTGCCCGGCTCTACGCCGTTTGCGGGGTCTCCGGCGGCCTCATCGTAGCGATAGCCGCAGATATTGCATACATAAACCATGAAAAAACCCTCCAATTCTTGTATTATGACAGTACTATACCATGTCCCATAAATTAGCACAAGAGCGTCTGCAAACATTTTCTTGCTTCCGTGGAGAAAATGTAGTAGAATAGAAAAGCAAGCAAAAGTCTTGACCTTGGGTAAGGCCGCACTAGTTGGGGAGTTAGCGGTGCCCTGTCACCCGCAATCCGCTACAGCGGGGATGAATCCCGGTCGGAGGCTTTGTCGTGTGTCGTCTGCCCCGGAAAAGCGGCGTTGAGAGATCGGTCTTACGCGACGGGAACCTGTGAACCATGTCAGGCGGGGAACCGAGCAGCATTAAGCAGGGCCTCTCGGGTGCCGTAAGGGTGCCGGTTTTGAGTTGGCTAGTCGGGTAACGGACATATGGCACTGTCGATGGTCGGTGTGCGGTCTTATCGAGAGTCAAGAATGCAGGGGCGGGGTTTCCCCGTCCCATTTATCTATACAAAAGGAGCCGCTATGTACCAAGCGTTGTACCGCAAATGGCGACCGAAAACATTTTCTGACGTGATTGGACAGCCCCATGTAACAGAAACCCTCCGCCATCAACTGACTGCGGGGCGGATTAGTCATGCCTATCTATTCATCGGCACCCGTGGGACAGGCAAAACCTCTTGCGCCAAAATTTTAGCCAAAGCGGTCAACTGTGAAAACTTGCAAGACGGCGACCCCTGCAACACCTGTCCCGCCTGTGTGGGTATTGAGAGCGGCGGGATTTTAGACGTGGAGGAGTTAGACGCAGCATCGAACAATGGCGTAGACCATGTCCGCGCCCTACGGGATGAAGCGGTGTTTACCCCAGCGGTGGTGCGGAAGCGGGTGTATATTGTAGACGAGGTACACATGCTGTCCACAGCGGCATTTAATGCGCTTTTGAAAATTTTAGAAGAACCACCGGCCCACCTCATGTTCATCCTAGCCACCACCGAGGCCCATAAAGTACCCGCCACCATCTTGTCCCGTTGCCAGCGATACGCCTTCCGGCGGGTGGGGGCATCGGACATTGCCGGACGGCTCCATGCCGTGGCGGCAGCAGAGGGGCTGGAACTGCAAGAGGATGCGGGCCGCATGTTAGCAAGACTGGCTGACGGCTCCATGCGGGACGCATTGGCGCTCTTAGACCAGTGCGCCACAGACCGGGCCATTGATGTACCCCTCGTGCAAGAGTTTGTGGGATTGACGGGGACAGAGGAAGTGGCCAAACTGCTTACCGCCATCGGCGGTCAAGACGTGGACGGTGCGTTGGGCATTGTAAACGGTCTCTACTACGCAGGCCGGGACATGGGGGCATTGTTAGGAGAGCTGGGCACACTACTCCGAGACGTGCTCTTGACCCAAATTGCGCCCGGTGGGGCGAATGATTTATTAAGCGGCAGTTTTGATCGGGGGGTAATTGAACCCTTCACCAGTCTCCCGCCGGAGACACTGTTGTTTGCCTTGGGACAGGTGACGGATGCCATGGGTGCGCTGGCCCGTAGTACCAATCGGAAACTCACAGTAGAGATTACCGTGATTCGGCTGTGCGATGTGCAATTATCAGAGAACATAGACGCCTTGCAAGCCCGTGTGGCCCGGTTAGAGCAACAAGTGGCGACAGGTGCGCCGGTGCAGGTACGGCAAGCACCGACAGTACAGGCACTGGTGGCAGAACCAGAGGCGGAAGACGAGTTGCCGCCTTGGGACGTGCCGCCACCGCCGGAAACCGATCATTCGGAAGAACAATTGGTTCCGATAGAACCGCCTGCGCCAGTAGCCAACACACCACCGGCCAGCGGGGATGGGGTTTGGCGGCAGATATTAGACAAGGTGCAACCCCAATTGGATATGAGCATATTCAGCCTCATCAGCGATAGCAAAGAAGTGACAACAACCCTTGACAGCGGGAGTTGTAACATATATATTGAAAATGACTTCACCCGCCTGATGGTGGAGACACCAGAGGTGTTGGCCGCCATTGAGAAAGCGGCGGCTGAGGTAATGGGCAAGCCCATCCGGGCCAAGGTTCACGCCGGGTCTCCTGCGGGTGAGCCGCCGATAAATAAATTGGATGCACTGACCCAAAAAGGGTTTGGTAATATCACCATTAAGTAAATTAAGTAAAAATTTGCAATAGGAGGCAAACAGCATGGCAAAAGGAAAAGGATTTCGCGGCGGAGGCATGGGAATGCCCATGAACCAAGCCAACATGATGAAACAAGCCCAGAAGATGCAACAAGAGATGATGAAAATGCAAGAAGAGCTAGAAGAGCAAACCTACGAAGCCACCGCCGGCGGCGGCATGGTGAAAGCAATCGTCAGCGGCAAGAAAGAGCTGACCAGCCTAGAGATTGACCCGGAAGCGGTTGACCCAGAGGATGTTGAGATGCTGCAAGACCTCATCATCGCCGCTGTGAACGAAGCACTCCGCACCTCGGAAGAGGCGGCATCGCAAAGCATGAATAAGCTGACCGGCGGGCTAGGGCTCGGGTTTTAGGTGGAGTTGCCATGCCTCAAATGAGGTATGGCATTCTTTTTATTCTCAATTGAACTTCGTCAAAGGAGCCATCTAACACTATGGAAAAACAAAGAATCGTTCTCGCCCTAGGCGGCAATGCCTTGGGCACCAACCTTCACGAACAAATGCTGGCGGTTCGTAGCACCGCCGCCGCTATCGCTGACCTCATCGAAGCGGGCCATGAGGTGGTCATCGCCCATGGCAACGGCCCCCAAGTGGGCATGATTACCCTCGCCCTAGAGGCCGCCGGAAAAATAGAGGCCAAAACCCCCTACATCCCCATGAGTGTCTGCGTGGCCATGAGCCAAGGCTACATCGGCTATGACCTGCAAAATGCGCTACGGGAAGAACTAAAAAACCGTGGCATCCCAAAGCCTGTGGCAACAATCATCACCCAGACGGTAGTAGACGGCAATGACCCTGCTTTCCAGAACCCGTCCAAGCCCATCGGGGCCTTTTACACCGAGGACGAGGCAAAAGAGATGGCAATCCGGGGCTACACCATGAAAGAAGACGCCGGGCGGGGCTATCGCCGGGTGGTGCCCTCGCCAAAACCCATCGACATTGTGGAAAAAGACACAGTGGACGCACTGCTCAAAGCGGGGCAGGTTCCCATTGCCGTGGGCGGCGGGGGCATCCCCGTACGACAAGTGGCAGGGAACCGACTCAAAGGTACCTCTGCCGTGGTGGATAAGGATTTCGCCGCCGCCAAACTGGCGGAGAGCATCGAGGCGGATGCACTTATCATTTTAACAGCAGTAGAGAAGGTGGCAATCCACTTTGGCAAACCGGACGAGCAGTGGTTAGACCGCCTAGACAGCAAAGCGGCAGAAGCATATATCAAGTCGGGCCACTTTGCCCCCGGCTCTATGTTGCCCAAAGTGGAGGCGGCTTTGGAATTTGTCACATCCGGCCCCAATCGGCGGGCACTGATTACGATGTTGGATAAAGCCAAAGAGGGCATCCAAGGCAAGACAGGCACCACCATTGTGCCATAAGGAGGGTTTACCATGCTGATTACACAAGGAACAGTGGTAGCAGAGGGGTTCACAGGCATTGCCGACCTTCGCATTGAGGGAGAGATTATTACAGAAATTGCCCCGCATATCGAGCCAAAACCCGGCGAGGAGGTCATTGACGCTACAGGTAAGCTCGTCCTCCCCGGCGGGGTGGATGTACATACCCATATGAGTTTAGACCTAGGCCATGTGGTGGCCACTGACGACTTTTACACAGGCACCGTGGCCGCCGCCTGTGGCGGGACAACCACCATCGTAGACCACATGGGCTTCGGCCCTCCCGGATGTACCATTTTGAGCCGGGTAGAGCATTATCAAGGCATGGCAAAGGACAAGGCCGTCATTGACTACAGTGTCCATGGGGTAACAAACCGGGTGGATGCAGATGTCTTGGCGGAAATTGAAGCGCTCATCGACGTTGGCGTTACCAGTTGCAAGGTGTACACCACCTACGGTGGGAAACTGCCGGATAAGGACATCTTCGCCATCCTAGAACGGACAGCAGAGCTGGGCGTGATGATTTGTGTCCACCCGGAAAATGACGGAGTAGTGAATTATCTGCGGGAAAAATTTGTCCGAGAGGGGAACCTAGGCCCCGAGTACCACCCCCTCAGTCGTCCAGCGGAAGCGGAGGCGGACGCCATTCACCGCATCGCCCTCATGGCCCATCTAGCGGGGGACGCGCCCCTGTATATCGTCCACCTAACCTGTGCTTTGGGGCTTGACCTGATCCGGGAGCGGCGGTTAAACGGACAAAAACGACTGTTTGCAGAGACTTGTCCCCAATATTTGGTGCTGGATGAGTCGCTTTACTCCAGACTAGACGGCCTCAAATACATCATGAGCCCACCCTTACGAGCAAAGGAAAATCAAAGCGCCCTCTGGCAAGGGATGATGACAGGAGAAATTCAGACCGTGGGGACGGATCATTGTCCGTTTTTCTACAACAAGGAAAAGCAACTGGGCAAAGATGACTTCACCAAAACCCCCAACGGCGCACCGGGGGTGGAGGCGCGAATGGCCATTACCTTCTCCGAAGGCGTCAGCCAAGGGCGGTTGAGTTTGGAACAGTTTGTAGACCTGACGGCCACAAATCCGGCAAAACTGTTTGGCATGTATCCCAAAAAAGGTGTGCTAAAACCCGGCAGTGACGGGGATGTGGTGCTGTTTGACCCGGACAGAGAAGATGTGATTTCCTGGGAAAAGCTCCATGAGAACGTGGACTATACACCGTATGAGGGGCTGGAAACCAAAGGTGTGCCAGTGCTCACTATCTCACGGGGTAAGGTTGTGGCGAAAGATGGTGTATTCACCGGCGAGGCTGGGGCCGGGCAGTTTATCAAGCGGGGGTTGCCGATGGTGGATGGTTGGGAGATGTAGCTTCTTTGTTCGGCGTTGCCGCCGAGGGTTTTCTTGGCGGTTCCCGCCAGCGTGTATGTCCTGCCGGACGGGCCATCTTTTTGTCGTTGAACAAAAAGAAGCAAAAAGTCAACACAGGGGCTGCGCCCCTATGTACCCGCTAAGGTCAAGGTCCAATGTAGAGACCGTTTTCATGTTATGCTCTGCACTGGCGACATGAGTCACCTACCAGAAGCCCGGTTGCCTCGGAACCTAGAAGGGCGTTTTTCGCCGCCAGATTGATGTACTATTGAAATGCGCTCAAAAACGGCAGTCATATACTACCCATTCATGAGCAAATTTCAATAGCACATCAATCCGGCGGCCCCACCTCCCTTGACCATTGGGGCTTCGAGCACTATTACATCTGGCGTGAGGGTTTTGGCACCAGTGCAGAGTATAAGGTGCGAAACCGTCGTCACTCTGCACTTGACCTTGCGGGTACATAGGGGCGCAGCCCCTGTGTTTCTTTTGCTTCTTTGCGAAACCGCAAAGATGGCCCGTCCGGCAGGACATAAGCCCTCGGCCTACGCCGAGATAGAATCGGCGGCAACGCCGAACAGAAAAAACAAAAACTAGGAGGAAAACCATGAAAATTCTCGGTAACGGCATTGTCATCACCCTAGACAACACCCTCGGCGTACTCCAAAACGGAGCAATCGCCTACAAAAACGACAAAATCATCCAAGTAGGCAACACAACAGAAATCCGAGCAACATACCCAACAGCAGAATACACCGACGTAGGCGGCAAAATCATCATGCCGGGGCTGACCAACACCCATACCCACATCTACAGCGCCATGGCCCGGGGCATGTTTTTAAACAACGCCAAAGTGAGCCGCAACTTTAATGAAGTACTGGAAAACCTCTGGTGGAAAATGGATCGCGCCCTGACCTTAGACGATGTACGCTACAGCGCCTACCATACCTATATGGAAGGTATCCGCTTCGGCGTAACCACAGTGTTTGACCACCACGCCAGTTTCCGCCCCGGTGCGGTGCTAGGGTCACTGGAAGAATTGGCGCAAGCGGAAAAAAAACTAGGCGTGCGGACGTCCCTGTGCTTCGAGGTTTCCGACCGAAACGGCCCGGAGCGTAGCCGAGAATCAATAGAAGAAAATATCCGTTGCATCAAGGCAGTACAAGCAGAAGGCAACCCACTATTAGGAGCCATGTTCGGGCTTCATGCGTCGTTCACGGTGGCAGAGGACACCATGGCGCAGGTGGCCCAAGCGGGCCATGACTTGGGCGTGGGCTTCCACGTCCACACCGCCGAAGGCTCTGCGGATGCGGCTCACTGTAAGGCAACCTACGGCAAACCCATTGTCCGGCGGTTTTATGACCATGGGCTATTGGGCGAGAACAGCATCGCCGTCCACTGTATTCATATTGACGAGGAAGAAATCGCCCTGCTCCGTGAGACAGGGACGGTGGTCGTCCACAACCCGGAGTCCAACATGGGCAACGCTGTGGGCTGTGCTAATGTGCCGAAGTTGCTGCGTGAGGGCGTGTTGGTGGGGTTGGGGACGGATGCTTACACCCAGGATATGTTCGAGTCGTTAAAGGTGGCCAATATCCTCCACAAACACCAAGCGGGCGACCCATCTGCCACCGGCGGGGAGATTCAGGGGCTTTTACTGCACAACAACCGCCTGATTGCCGGGCGGCACTTTAAAACCCCGGTGGGGCAACTGACCCCCGGTGCCGCCGCTGACCTTGTGGTGGTGGATTATACGCCGAATACACCCATTGACAGCGTGAATTACACGGGACATATCACCTTCGGGTTCAGCGGTGCCATGGTGTCCGGTACCATCATCGCCGGTGAGACCGTGTACTGGAACCGACAGTTTACCAGAGTAGACGAAGAAAAAATCTACGCCGAGAGCAGAATACACGCAAAAAAACTTTGGCAACGGCTAGAGGCCGAATAAGGGGGATAACATGGGACATTTGATGCATCCAATTGCCTTTGATAAGCTTATCAGATGGGCCAGAAAAGAGTACGCTGACCGGGGGGCCGTCTTCGGGATTCGCAAGGATAAATTTTTCACTCCGGCCCATCGGAAAAACTGGTTCGGCGAGCGTTTGGGCACAGTCTTAGGCCCCGCTGCCGGTCCACATTCCCAGTTGGCGCAAAATATTGTGGCGGCCTATTTGACAGGGGCACGGTTTATGGAACTCAAAACCGTCCAACAGATGGACGGGGCGGAGCTTCGGGCCTGTATCCCCCGGCCCTGTATCAATGCACAAGACGAGGGATATAACGTAGAATGGTCCACAGAACTCACGGTGCAAGAGGCTTACGATGAGTATGTCAAGGGCTGGATTGCCCTCCATGTGCTACAAGTAGAGCTGGGCTTGGGTTCAGAGCGGGATTTTGTGTTTAATATGAGCGTGGGGTACGATTTGGCGGGGATTCAGTCACCGAAGATTGACGGTTATATCGAAGGGCTGAAAGACGCCTCGCAGACCGCCATTTGGCGGGAATGTATGGCTTGGCTGGAGGCCGATGGCTTTGATCCCTCCAAGATATCGCCAAAGGTCTGTACCTCTATTACACTCTCCACCCTCCACGGCTGTCCGCCGGAAGAGATTGAGCGGATCGCCCAGTATCTGCTGGCGGAAAAGGGCTTGACCACCTTTGTCAAGTGTAACCCCACCCTATTGGGCTATGAAACGGCGCGGGGCCTGTTAGACGAGATGGGGTATGGGTATCTAACCTTCGACGACCATCATTTTAAGGCCGACCTCCAATTTTCTGATGCAGTACCCATGCTAAAACGCCTGCAAATATTGGCAGAAGAGCGGGGTTTGGGGTTTGGCGTGAAGCTCACCAACACCTTCCCGGTGAAACAAAAGCGGGGCGAGTTGCCGGGGGATGAGATGTACATGTCCGGCAGAGCGTTGTTGCCGCTAACCTTACAGGCGGCCCAGCGGCTTAGTGCGGCCTTTGACGGAAACCTGCCCATCAGCTACTCCGGCGGGGCGGATGCGGGGAACATTGACCGGATTTTTGCGGCGGGCATCTACCCCATCACCGTGGCGACTACCCTCCTCAAACCCGGCGGCTATGAGAGATTGACCCAGATGGCGGAGTTGCTGGCACCTTTGATGAATATCGCAAAGGATAAGGTAGATACCAGTACTGTTCAGGCTTTGGCTGAGGGCGTGATTGGCGAATTTCCCTACACCAAAGCGGCCAGACAATATGAAAGCCGCAAAACTGATAGCAAACTGGGCCTTTACGACTGTTTCATGGCTCCTTGCAGTGAGGGCGGCTGTCCCATCGCACAACAAGTGCCCCAATACTTAGAGTTGGTCGGCCAAGGGCGGTTTGACGAGGCCATAGCGGTTATTGCCATCGACAACGCCGCCCCGGCCATCACCGGCGCCATCTGCGCCCACCCCTGCCAGAGCAAATGTACCCGCATGGATTATGAAAGCCCCATTCAAATTCGGGGCGCAAAGCGGGCGGCAGTAGGACAGGCCATGGACAATTTTTTAGAAAACCTGACTCCAACGCCTGTCCGGACAAACAAAAAAGCCGTTATCATCGGCGCTGGCCCCGGCGGGATTGCCGCAGGGCTGTATCTGCGGCGCAACGGCATGGATGTGACGGTACTAGAAACCAGAGCGCGGCCTTTCGGTATGGTGGAATATGTGATTCCGGCATTTCGGATTGCTCCGGAGACCATAGCGAAAGATTATCAACTGGCAATAACATCCGGGGTCAAGTTCCGATTTGGCGTAACCCCGGACTATGACGTGGCAACCTTACAACAGACCTACGACTTTGTCATCATCGCCACCGGCGCGTGGGGGCCGGGACGGCCTCCTGTGCAAGCGGGAGCAGAAAAGTTGGTAGATGCCTTAGTATTACTGGAAGATGCCAAGCAAAACAGCGGCACCAGCGACCTTCTCGGCCAGCGGGTCGCCATCATCGGCGGCGGGGACGTGGCTATGGACGCAGCCCGTGTAGCGGCCCGGAATCCGGGCACGAAGGAAGCCGTCATCATCTACCGCCGGACACAAGAATTCATGCCCGCCCAGAAAGAAGAACTCCGAGAAGCATTGGCCGATGGGGTGCAATTCATGGAACTCGTCAGCCCCACCGCCTATGACGGCAAGGTGCTGACTTGTGAAGCCATGACACTGGGCGACTACGACACCAGCGGCCGCCGGGCGGTTGTGGGAACCGGGAACATGGTGGAACTACCCTTCGACACGGTAATCACCGCCATTGGTGCCACGGTGGACACCGCTCAGATGACTACAAACGGCATAGCCTTGACACAGGAAAGCTACCCGGCCCTAACAGGTGTCGGCGAGACCAATGTCCCCAATGTCTACGTGGTGGGCGATTGTCGCCATGGCCCCGCCACCATCGTGGACGCCATGGCGGATGCCAAGACGGCGGCTATGGATATTCTACGGAAAGCGGGCCTTGACCACGATTTTATAAAGGTGGACTTGCCACAGCCCCAAGGGGAGCTTTATAATCGAAAAGGCATCCTGTACAAAGACCTGCCCCAACCGGCCCAAGACAATGTGCGCTGTCTCGGTTGCGGCCAGCTCTGCGAGATATGCAACGATGTCTGCCCCAACCGGGCCAATGTGTATGTGGTACTCCCGGACGGTAGCCATCAGGTACTGCACTTAGACGGCATGTGCAACGAGTGCGGCAATTGCGCCACGTTTTGCCCCCACGCAGGCAGTCCGTATTTGGATAAGCTTACCGTGTTTTGGTCTGAGTCGGAGATGATGGACAGCCAAAACCGAGGGTTTCTAGCCCTCGGCGATGGGCGGTATTTGGTTCGTACAGAGTGTGGGGATGTGATGGAGCATCAAGCCGGGGCTGAGGGGCTTGACCCGCGGATGGCGTTGGTGATTGATGCAGTGGCGGGGGATTGTTTGTATTATCTGGGGCTGTAGGGTTTTGACCTTTTTTTCGGCTTGCGCCGAGGATTTCTTGGCGCAAGCCGCCAGCGTGCATATCCTGCCAGACGGGCCTTCTTCGCCCTACAGGTATTAACTCAACTAACCATTTGCGGGAAGTTCGCCCGCAAAGGTCAGTTTCGCTAATTTGATGGAAATTAGATTGACATGTTCTAGAGTGTTGAGGGATGGAAATTTAGCAGGAAGTGTGGTAGAATTATGTTCCACACAATGATGATTGGAATCGCAGGAGACGGGAAATCATGAAAAAAGCAATGACTGAACAGCAAAAGGAAACACTTATTAAAATCTACAGAGTATATGATGTGGTTGATTGGATAATAGCTATCACAATCATCGCAACACCTTTATTATTCGTAATCGTTCCTTTACTCCCAGATGTACTCCAAGGCGGAGGCATTGACGAGGTCGCCGCTTTCGCATCTTTAGAAGCATTTATGAACTCTATTGCCCATATACCGCCTGTGATTATTGTGCCAATATTCATTGTTTATACAATGTACACGATATTCTGTTTCACTCTTTACGTTAAAGTATGGCCGATAAAGGAGATACGAAATCGGTTCACATATTGGTTCGACTGGGTTTTGACGATTGGATTGACGGTATATGAGTTGTTCATCTTCTATATTATCCTGTTTGGATAACGTTCAGCATACTTCTACACAAGGCACATCTCACCCAATAAAAACAGGTCGGGATTTTCAAGCGTGAGCGAGAAAATTCCGGCCTGTTCTCTTGTTGTCCTATTCTTCCACTACTGCCGCAGCCTCTAGTCGTGCGACCAAATCCTCCCGCCCTGTCCCTTTTTCTGCCGAAAACGGAATAATCGGCGTTTCTTCAAACAACTGCAACGTCTCACGAATCACCGCCAAGTTAGGTTCAATTTGGCTTTTCTTCAGCTTATCCACCTTGTTGGCCACCACCACCAGCGGGCAGCCGGTCTGTAAAAACCATGAAGCCATCACACAGTCGTCCGCCGTTGGCTTGTGGCGGGAATCCACAATCATCACGCCCAAATCAATTAACCCGGCGGCGAAATACTGTTCCATCAACCGCCCCCAACGGGCCCGCTCGGTTTTAGATACTTTGGCGTAACCGTAACCGGGCAGGTCAACGAAATAACACATCTCGTCAATCATAAAATAGTTGATGTGTATCGTCTTCCCCGGCTTCTGGCCTACCCGTGCGTAATTTTTCCGCCGGAGAACACAGTTGAGCACACTGGATTTACCCACGTTACTTTTGCCCGCAAATACAATCTGGGGCAACTCGTCCGAGATAAAGTTCCGTGGCTCGGTGACGCTTTTTAGAAATTCCGCGTTATGTAGATTCATGCAGTACCGCCTTAGGGGATGAATTGTCATCCAACGCAATCGCTTTTTCGGCGATAATTCCGCCAGCTTGCGTTGAATTTTTTGAAATAAAGCAATTATTCCTACTAAAATTCGCCTTATCTGGCGAAACTATCACTCGAAAATCCGACCACGCTGGATGTCAAAACATCCCCTAGAAATAAGCTGATAATAAGGCCCCAAGGGCTTCACTTTCACCAATGACATAGCCGGGATCACCATTGCTCCCGGTTGTGCCAGTAAAGCGGAAAAAGTGTTGACCGGTCTCTGTGCTTTGGATTTCTGCAACTGTTTTGTCGCCATCTCTAATGGACAGGACAAAGCGGGGGTCAGATTGCTGCGCCTCATGGTGGGCCGGTGCAAGCACCTCTTCCGCCTCCATCGTAGTCAGAATCCGAAGGGCTTCTTCCGCATCTTCCGGGCTGAGGCGGTGGGTGGTATGACTCATATCCGTCACATAGATGGCATCCCATACCAATTCCGACGCATCTAGGATACCTATGACCGTTGTCCGTGGCGTGCTACAGATTTGCTCTGCCAGCTCTGATAAAATGAGTGAGCCGTCATAGCCGCTGACCGCAAGGGAAAACTCTCTGAACACATTTTCCGTGTCTGTAAACGATATTCCCCGGTTTGGAATGGCACACTGGGGCATCCATGTGATAACGAAGGGCGTTTCCGGCAACAATGTATCTAGCGTGTACAGATGCCCTACAACCTCCACATCTTCATCCCATCGGAGTTCGGTAAATGCAAAGTCTGATACCGGAGCGTCTGTGGTAACCACAACCCTGATGCCGTCTGGATCCTCTACAAACTCATGGTAAGAGTCAAACTGGCTTAACAATTCGTCTGTCGCAACATGCACTTGCACATTTGCAGGTGTCGCTTCCTCGAATGGATCGTCCGGTGTTTCCGTGGTTTCTTGTACCTCTGGCTCCTCCGGAAGCTCTGGCTGGTCAATCACCTCCGGCAACGGCTCAACCGCAGCAGAACCATCCGCCTCTGCTCTGCACCCTGCAAACAAGGTAATCAGCAATAATACTGCGCCAAATAGTGCTACATATCTTTTTTTCATCTTCGGTTCTCCTCTCTCGGGGAAAGGTATTTCCTCTCGCCTTGCCTAGTTAGACGGTTCTTGTTGCCATTTGTTCCATCAAACACTTATTGCTTGATCGAAACCTCGCCGTTTTTTGGCGGTTCCGGTATCAGCGGGGCTTTCGCTTTTGGCTTTCTGCCTGGCTTCTTTTTCGGTAGGCATAGGGCGGTTTCTAACACACTGTCCATGTGATCCACCAATATAATCTGCAACGCACCCCGGACTGTGGGGTCAATGTCTTCTAAATCTTGCTCATTTTCCGCCGGGATAATCACCGTGCGGATATCCCCCCGCAGGGCGGCCATGGTCTTTTCTTTCAGCCCGCCAATCTCCAACACCCGGCCCCGCAGGGTAATCTCCCCTGTCATGGCGATGTCCCTGCGCACCGGCGCACCGGTCAGGGCCGACACCATGGCCGTAGCGATGGCAATCCCCGCCGAGGGCCCGTCTTTCGGGATGCCCCCTTCCGGGAAATGGATATGAATGTCCTTGGTCTTATAAAAGTCCGACTGGATGCCCAGCTTTTCTGCACGAGACCGAATATAACTGAGTGCCGCCCGTGCCGACTCTTGCATAACACTGCCTAAGTTCCCGGTGAGAGATAGTTTCCCGTCCCCGTCTAAGACTGCCACTTCCACCGTCAAAATCTCGCCGCCGACCCGTGTCCAAGCCAAGCCGTGAACCAGACCGACTTCATCCGTTGCACCCAGTTTTTCAATCTTATATTTCCGTACCCCCAGCAGGTCATGGAGGTCGGCGGTAGTAACCGTCCGGCTTTTCACCTGCCCTTCGGCAATCTGGGCCGCCGTTTTGCGACAGATTTTTGTAATCTCCCGCTCTAGCTGCCGTACCCCGGATTCTCTGGTGTACCCGGCAATCATATCCCGCATGGCATCGTCCCGCAGTTTTAACTGCCGGGCCATGAGGCCGTGGCGTTTGCGCTGTTTCGGGAACAGGTGCCGCTTTGCGATTTGCAGTTTTTCTTCGTCTGTATAACTCCCTAGGGTGATGACCTCCATCCGGTCTAGCAAGGGCCGGGGGATGGTGTCTATGGTGTTTGCCGTGGTGAGGAATAAGACTTCGCTGAGGTCAAAGGGCATCTCTAAATAATGGTCGCGGAAGGTGTTGTTCTGCTCCGAGTCTAGGGCCTCTAACAGTGCCGCTGCCGGGTCGCCCCGGTGGTCACGGCCCAGCTTGTCGATCTCGTCTAGTAACAGCAGGGGATTTTTGCTCTTGGCCTGCCGTATGGCCGCCATAATCCGACCAGGCATAGCACCCACATAGGTCTTACGATGGCCCCGAATCTCCGCCTCGTCATGAACACCGCCTAGGGAAAGTCTTGCAAAGTTCCGCCCCAAGGCTTTGGCCACGCTGGTTGCGATACTGGTTTTCCCCACCCCCGGCGGGCCGACCAAACAGAGAATCCCGCCTTTGACATCCGGTGCCAGTTGGCGGACGGCCAAAAACTCAATAATCCGCTCTTTCACCTTCTCCATGCCGAAGTGGTCTTCGTCTAACACTTGCCGGGCCTTGTCAATGTCTAGGCGCTCTTTGGTGGTCTTGTTCCACGGCAACTCCAGCACCGTGTCCAAATACGTGCGAATTACCGCCGCTTCTGAAGAGGTATAGGGTTGTTTGGATAACCGGGTCAACTCTTTGAACAGCCGCTCTTGGCTCTCTTCCTCTAAGTCCAGCGCCAGTATTTTTGTCCGATACTCTTCTATTTCGTCGTCCAGCTCGTCCCCTTCGCCCAGTTCCGCCCGAATCACCTTGGCCTGTTCCCGCAGAAAATACTCCCGCTGGCCTTGGTTAATCAGGCTGTGGGTTTTTTCTTGAAGGTCGTTTTTGATCTCCAACACTTCAACCTCACGGGTGAGGATGCGAATCATCCGTTTTAGGCGCATCAAGGGATTTTTTTGTTCTAAAATCTCTTGTTTTTCTTCGTGCCGGATGAAAATACTCTGGGCGATATAGTCCGCCACATAGCCGGGGTCGTTACTGGCGAGGACTGCCAAACTGTCGCCGCCGCTGTCGATTAAAGTTGAATAAGCCTCAAACAGTTCTTGACACTGGCGGAGTATGGCCTCTGTCCGGCTACTCCACCTCGTGGCGGGTATGTCCGCAACCAAGCGCACCGTGGCGGAGAAATACGGTGTCAGGCCGGGCAGGTCTATCATCTCGGCGCGAGAGACCCCCTCCACCATGACCCGCATCCCGTGGCCAGGCATACGGAGGATTTGTTTAATCACGCAGACCGTACCCACACGGTATAGTCCGCCCTCATTGGGCATGTCATCGAAAATGTCTTTTTGGGTCAGTAGAAATACCCGCTGGTCTGCCGCCATGGCCGCATTGATGGCCGCTACGGACATGCTACGTTCCACGTCGAAGTGGAGTAGCATGTTCGGGAACGCCGTCATGCCCCGGAGGGCGACCATTGGCATGGTTTCGGTTGGTTGGGTTTGGTTGGTTGGTTGCATGATAGGTTACCTCGTGTTTTGCGGTGGGTGGTGAATTGGGTGTTCTCTGTCCTTCGTAGGGGACGTGCCCCTGTGCGTCCCGCGCCCTTGGCCTTTCTTGTTCGGCGTTCCGCCGATTTTGGCTTGGCGGGCCACCGCCAACTGGTTTTGTCCTGCCGGACGGGCTTTCTTTTTGTCATTGAACAAAAAGAAACAAAAAATCAACTTATGGGCTTCGCCCCTAAGAACCCCAAAGGTCAAGGTCCAATATAGAGACCGTTTCAAAGGGATAGCCTGTACTGGCGACATGAGCCATCTACCAGAAGTCCGATTGCCTCGAAACCTATAAGGGCGGTGGTGTCAGCCAGATTGATGTCCTATTGAAATGCGCTCAAAAATGGATCGTATAGGGTCAAGAGAAGAGAAAAATTATTTCTTTGCTTTATGGGCGGTTATTATTGTAAAACTAGACGCATTGACGGTTATTACGGCATTATCTGTATGCACATACCAGTTCTTTCCTTGTTTGGTAATATTGCTTGCAGTTCTGATTTTATCTTTACACCACGCAATAATATCTGTGTCAGCTAAATCTAAATTTTTCTTAATTCGCACAACTCCAAGCTCAGTTGTATGCATTTTATCAAGATTGGCTAATAAATTCGCATCCATCTTATTTGTCTCCATCTTCACTAAAAATCCTCTAGCGATAATCAAGGGCGGCATCCCTGCCGCCCTTAAACGGAATATCTACAGTTTACGACACGTTCTCTTCCGGCCCGGGAATGTTAATCTCTACTTTCCGCTTCGTCGTCTCCGGCGGTACGCCATCTCGAACGCACTCTTCCGTAATCGTAATCGTATCAATGGTGTTGTCTGATGGGGCCATATACATGATGTCGGTCATGATCCCCTCCATGACGCTCCGCAGGCCTCTCGCGCCGATGTCTAGGTCAATGGCTTGGTCTGCCATGGCGCCGATGGCTTCCGGGGTGAATTGCAGGGTGACGTGATCATAACTCAAGAGCGTTTTATACTGCCTCGTCAAGGCGTTTTTCGGCTCGGTTAAAATGCGGGTTAATTCTGTTTTGCCCAGTGACTCCAACGGCGCAATCACAGGGATTCTGCCGATGAGTTCGGGAATCAAACCGAATTTTAACAGGTCACGAGATTGGACATGTTTTAATGTCTCGCCCACATTCTTATCTTGCTTGCCTTGAATATTCGCCCCAAAGCCCATGCTTTTGGTGTGGATGCGCTTTTCGATGACTTTTTCTAACCCGTCAAACGCACCGCCGCAGATGAACAGGATATTGGAGGTATCCATGTGGACAAATTCTTGATGGGGATGCTTGCGCCCGCCTTGGGGCGGCACGTTAGCAACGGTACCTTCTAAGATTTTCAATAACGCCTGCTGTACCCCCTCACCAGACACGTCACGGGTGATAGAGGTGTTCTCGCTTTTCCGGGAGATTTTGTCCAGCTCGTCAATATAAATAATTCCCCGCTGGGCCAGCTCTACATCGTAGTTTGCGTCTTGCAACAGGCGCACCAAGATGTTCTCCACATCATCCCCCACATACCCGGCTTCTGTCAGGGTGGTGGCATCAGCGATAGCGAAGGGCACTTGAAGTACTCGTGCCAGCGTCTGGGCAAACAGGGTTTTCCCGCTGCCCGTGGGGCCGATGAGCAAAACATTGCTCTTCTGTAGCTCCACATCCTCTCCGCCGCCGAAAAAGATGCGCTTGTAGTGGTTGTACACCGCCACAGACAGGGCGATTTTCGTCCTCTCCTGGCCGATGATATAGTCGTCTAGTACCGCCCGAATCTCTTGGGGATGCGGGATTTTTTCAGGCGCACGGAACGTGCTGGACACAGGGCCAATGCCCCAGTCCTCTTGCGGCAACTCGTCCTCTAAAATCCCCATGCAGAGGTCAACACACTCATTGCAGATACAGGAATCCCTGCCTGCAATCAGGCGATTGACTTGATCTTGGGTTTTGCCGCAAAACGAGCACCGTACCTGTTTCGTATCATCATGTTTAGGCATCTATGCGCTTTGTCCTTTCGCTACCGTTTTTCGATTACTTTGTCTAAAATCCCGTACTCTACGGCCTCTGCGGCACTCATGAAGTAGTCCCGCTCACAGTCACGCTCGATCTGTTCTACGGTCTTGCCCGTGTTCTCGGCCAAGATTTGGTTGAGGTTTTTCTTCATCCGCAAAATCCGCTCGGCCTGAATCTGGATATCCGTAGCCTGACCACGGCTCCCGCCGGAGGGCTGGTGAATCATAATCTCGGCGTTAGGCAATGCCAACCGCTTGCCCTTGGCACCGGCGGAGAGCAGAAACGCCCCCATACTGGCCGCCATGCCGATACAGATGGTGGACACATCCGCCTTAATATACTGCATCGTGTCATAAATCGCCATGCCAGAGGTGATAGACCCGCCGGGGCTGTTGATGTAAAACTGAATGTCCTTGTCCGGGTCTTGAGCCTCCAGATACAGAAGCTGGGCCACAATCAGGCTGGCGGTGGTGTCATTGACGTCCTCTGACAGCATGACAATCCGGTCATTGAGCAGGCGGGAGAAAATGTCATATGACCGCTCTCCACGGCTGGTTTGTTCTACTACATATGGGACTAGGCTCATGGGATATACCCTCCTTTACGACTGTTACATATTAGCCAGACAAGCGTGAAATTATTCTTACTCCGCCGTGTCTTTCTTGGTTGTTTTCTTTGCCGCCGGCTTTTTGGCGGCGGGTTTCTCTGCGTCTTTCTTGGCGGGCACTTTTTTCGCAGGGGCTTTCTTTTCCTCCCCATCGGCGGCTTTTATGGCCGGTTTCTTGGCAGGGGCTTTCTTCGCCGCCGGCTTTTTTGCCGGGGCCTTCTCTTCTGCTACGTCCTCGGCCTCGTCTTGTTTGGCGGCTGCCTTTTTCACCTTGGCACTGTCGTACACCAAGTCCGCCGACTTGCTCCGCTTAATATCCGTGGTCAAATTCTCCGGCGTAATGGATTTCTTAATTTGCTTCACATCTTGCTTATACTGCTCGGCTAGGCGAACATACTCTGCCTCAATGTCCGCTTCCTCTACGGCAATAGCCTCCGCCTCGGCGATGGCATCCAGCAACAGCCCGGTCTGGACACGAGCTAACGCCGTGGCACGGCTACCTTCCCGGAAGCCCTCTATATCCATGCCCATCATTTGCAGATACTGGTTCGGATCCATCCCTTGGGCAGAGATGTTGTAGTAGAAATCTTGCATCATGCCGTCTAGCATTTGGTTCACCATGGCATCCGGCACATCGGCTGTCATGTTCTCTACGGCCTGTTTCATGATGTCCTCTTTGAACTGGCCCTCCGCTTTATCCGTGCGCTCTTTGGTCAAACGGGTTTTGATATCTTTCTTATAATCCTCTAGGGTATCAAACTCGGACACATCTTTGGCAAACTCATCGTCTAAGTCCGGCAACAACCGCTCTTTGACTTCTTGACAGGTCACTTGGAACACAACATCTTTTCCGGCCAAATCAGCGGCATAATCCTCCGGGAAGGTGATGTTAACCGCCTTTTCGTCTCCCGCTTTCATACCGATGACCTGCTCTTCAAATCCGGGCACAAAGGTGTTCGAGCCAAGGGTCAACTCATGCCCTTCACCCTTACCGCCATCAAACGGCACGCCTTCTAAGAAGCCCTCGAAATCGATGATGGCTGTGTCGCCATTTTTGGCTTTGCGCTCTACAGACTGGACGCGAGCATTGCGCTTTTGCAGAGTTTCAAGCTCGGTGTCAATGTCTTTTTTCTTCACCGTCTCCACCGGTTTTTCCGCCGATAGGCCCTTGTATGTGCCGAGGGTCACAGCGGGGTACTTGCCCGTGAGAAATGTTAGCGTCAAGGTCTTATCCTCCGCCACGTCTACATCCTCAATACTGGGTGTACCAACTGTTTTGAGCTCTTTTTCCTTCGTCGCCTGCTCAAATGCATCGGGTGCCAAGTCATTGATGGCATCCTCGTAGAAAATAGAGGTGCCGTACATCCGCTCAATAATCTTCCGCGGGGCTTTCCCTTTGCGGAAGCCGTGAACCAATATCCCGCCCCGGTTCTTGCGGTATGCCTTCTCCAACGCCACCTCAAACGCCGCTGGGGCCACCTCTACGATGACCTGTAATGTGCTTTTTTCTTTCTCGTTTACGCCGGTTACTCTCATGTTGTACCATTCCTCTCTTCAGGTGGTCATACTACCCCACCTTACAATATCTGCCAAGTATTGTACCAGATTCTCTTCCAAATTGCAAACTATAATATCTTGTATGGCCGAAATTCTAAATAATCCGCCGATATCATGGTGTAGTGAACCCCCTCTACTTCCCCCTGCACGGCATACCGATGACTGGGCCCGTGGAGGTGACCGTAAAAACACTGCTTCACTCCGTAGGCATGGAGCACATCTACAATCTCCCTGCACACATAGTCCCGATACCGGGGCGGGTAGTGAAGAAAACAGAGCTTTTCCCGGCCCTCCGCCGCCTTGAGGGATGCTTCTAAGCGGAGCACTTCTCGGTCTAAAATTTTCTTGTCGTGGGCTTTGCCGGTTTCCTCTTCGTAAAACCAACCCCGTGTGCCACAGATGGCAATGTCGCCATAGAGGTGGCAGTTGTTGTGGAGGATTTCGATACTGTCAATCCCATTGGCCCAAAAAAATTGTTTGGCTTTGGTCACTGTCGTCCACCAATAGTCGTGGTTGCCTTTGAGCACAATCTTTTTCCCCGGCAGATTGTGGATGAATTGAAAGTCCATGAGACTTTCTTCTAACCCCATCCCCCAAGTCAAATCCCCGCAGAGAACGGTGACATCCTCCGAAGTCAGCTTAGAAAATCCTGCCAAAATTTTATCCATGTATCCCGCCCAACGCCCGCCAAACACGTCCATGGGCTTGTCTGTTGCCAGAGAGAGGTGTAGATCGCCGATGGCATATAAAGACATTGCATATTCAACCCCTTCGAGGAAAAAATGTTTATGTGGGATGTACACACCCCACTGAAAGGAGAACCAAATGATAAAAGCGAAAAAGACAACCGAGTGTTTGACCGGCGTGCATTGCGACGTGGTGAGCTGTGTGTATAATGATGACGACCACATGTGTCACGCAGATCATATTCAAGTGGCAAATCAAAAGTCTCGCTGCAAGGATGAGACGGATACGTTTTGCGGTACGTTTGAAGCAAAGTAGTTCGGGTGTATTGGGCGGGGGAAACCCCCGCCCAATACAAGCGTATCTACAATATATCACATACATTCCACAATAACAATAATTTTGCGCAATATGAGGCTGGTCAATCATTTGTTCATTCAGTCATGACCACCCGTAAAACGGGTGGCCTGCTCTGAGCCTATAAGGCTCTTTTACTAGCAAAGCCTCAAGGCTCATGAATGGTTTTGCCAACCGCATCCTGTTCTCATGACGGCCCCCTAACGGGGGCTGTCTTTATTTGCCTTTCTTCACAGGCTCACCCGTAAACTCTTTCAGAGATATTTGAT
>WRBE01000027.1 GCA_009779845.1 Oscillospiraceae bacterium | reverse complement strand
GCAGGCTTGGTAGAAGGAGACGGTCGTGGGAACTTCCTGCCCAATGACCCGATCACTCGTGAGCAATTGGCAGCGATGCTGGCCCGTACGGGTGTGTACGCAACAGAGGCCGGAGAGATGCCGTTCTTGGATGTAGACGCCATCAGCGGCTGGGCTGCGCACTTGGTGTACACGACCTTCACCGAAGGCTGGATGGTCGGCGATACCCAAGGCGACTTCCGCCCCCGCGCTAACATTTCTCGTGCGGAGGTAGCGACAGCGGTGAACCGTATCCTAGGCCGCATCGACAGCCGCGCCGCATTGGAGGCGTTGGAAGAGTTAGACATAGCGGACGCGCGGAACTTCCCAGATGTGGCAGACGATGCATGGTACTTTGCGTCCGTGCTAGGTGCTACGAATGACCACTATTTGACTAGGGGTGGTGAGGGTATTAGTGGGAAGGCAATTGTTGGGTAGTAGATAGTAGGACAGTGTGATATACAACAACCAGGGCCCGGTGCGTACGCACCGGGCCCTGGGGCTTTTGTTCGTATAATCGAACCATTTGCGAATCAGCCTGTGAAGAAAGGCAAATAAAAACGCCCTGAGAACAGGGCGCAGACGGTGAAGCCATTCAGTAATCATAAGACTTCGTGTAGTAATATGTCTGGCGATCAAACAAAAGCTATCCCATAATCAGCTCCATCAAAGCATCCACCAAACCCTCCATAGGCACCTTCCCCACAATCTCGCCGTGACAAAACAACAGCCCCTCCCCCACGCCGCCAGCGATGCCGTAATCAGCGGCGGCGGCTTCGCCGGGGCCGTTGACGGCACAGCCCATGACAGCTACGGTAATCTCACGGGTCTCGGTTGCGAGGCGGGCCTCCACCTCATTTGTTAACGCAATCAAATCAATCTGACATCGGCCGCAGGTGGGGCAAGAGATGATCTCTGGCCCGAACCGACGGAGGCCTACACTCTGTAAAATGGCGCGGGCCGCCCGAACTTCTTCTACCGGGTCATCCGTGAGAGACACCCGGATGGTGTCGCCAATGCCGTCTAGCAGCAAGCTGCCGATACCGATAGCACTTTTGATCGTACCCACATAGGCCGTCCCCGCCTCGGTGACCCCGAGATGCAAAGGATAGCTTGTCCGCCGGTGGAGCAGACGATAGGCCTGTACCGTGTCCGCTACGCTAGAGCTTTTCACAGAGAGACAGATGTTATCAAAATCGAAGCGGTTTAACATGGCGATATGACCGAGGGCACTCTCTACCATACCCTCTGGCGTGGGGCCGTATTGGGCGAGGATATCACGCTCTAATGACCCGCCGTTGACACCGATGCGAATGGGGATATCTTGAGTGGCGCAGGCATGTACCACTTGCGCCACCTTATCATCCCCGCCGATGTTGCCGGGATTGATGCGGATTTTGTCCGCCCCGGCGGCTACGGACTCTAAGGCCAGACGGTAATCAAAATGAATATCCGCCACCATGGGCAAGGATACTTGGCTCCGAATTTCACCCAAAGCACGGACGGCTTCCATATCCGGGACAGCGAGGCGCACGATTTCACAACCCGCCGCCTCTAAGCGCCGAATTTGGGACAGTGTGGCGGGGACATTCTCGGTTTTGGTGGATGTCATCGACTGTACCGCAACCGGTGCCCCGCCGCCAACGGGGACACCACGGACTAGTATTTGTTTTCTCATCGGGTGACAATCCTGACAATGTCGTTGAACATAATGAAAATCATAAATCCGAACAAGAGCACCATACCCGCTGTGTTGATATAGTTCTCAATATTGGGATTCACTTTTTTGCGGGTGATCCTCTCAATGGCGGTGGTTACCACCATGAGGAATATCCGGCCCCCATCCAGCCCAGGAATGGGCAACAGATTCACCATAGCCACACTGATGGAAATCAGGGCCATGAGAAAGGCCATCACCCAAAGGGTATCTGCGGCAGACTGCGCCTCTTGCCCGGCGGTATTCATCACGTCTACAATCCCCACCACGCTGGACACGTCACCGATGCCCGCTTGCCCTGTGGCAAACATGCGGAAGGTCAACGGCAGTTGGCGCATAAAATCTTGTGTGTCTCTGGCGGCAAAGGCAATCCGGTCTAAGGGCGTAGGTGCCTCATTGCGGGCGAGATCCAAGCCGAATCGAGGATCATCAGATCCCGGAAACACCCGGGGCTCTAATGGAAGCCCCAGAAGCGACACTCGTGCCCCGTCCCGGATGACCACCATGTCTACCGTGTCTCCAACGGAGAGTTGGAGAAACATGCCGATATTATTGGCCTGATAGACCCGCAACCCGTCAATACTGTGGATGGTGTCACCGACCATAAGACCCTCCGGCCCCTCGTGCTCAAATCCGGGGGCGAAACCCTCTAAGGTGGTGGTTGGCAGAGTGCTTAGTGTGCTTGTCATGGCAAGCAGGATTAAAAATCCCGCCACGATATTCATTGTGGAACCGGCTAAAAAAATAACTAACCGCTTCCACAACGGTTTTGCAAACAAGCTTTTTTCACCCTGCACCTCATTATCGTCCCCGTCTAAGGCGCAAAATCCGCCCATGGGGATAGCACGGAGGGTATATAGGGTCTCTTTTCCTTGTTTCTTGAGCAACTTCGGCCCCATGCCGATGGCAAACTCTGGCACCCCCACCCCAAAGGCTTTGGCCGCAATAAAGTGGCCGAACTCGTGGATGGCAATGATGAGACCGAAAATAAGGATGGCGATGATGATATACATGTATTGTCCTTTCGCCGATGGGATGGGGGCGGTCGATATAGACCGCCCCTAAGAATTGTATGCAAATGTGACTGGGATTAGCCCTGTAAGAACAGCGGCAGAAGAAATACCAGCCCCGTGACGAAGGGAGCCACAAACACCATGCTGTCAAACCGGTCTAACATACCCCCATGGCCGGGGATGAGGTGGCCGAAATCTTTTTTGCCGTACTCCCGCTTCATCATGGAGAAGGCCAAGTCCCCCAGTTGGGTCACAGCACTGCCCAGCAACCCATAAATCGGCACGGCCCACAGGGTGTAAGAGGCGTCAAATTCCAGCACCATGACTAACGTAAAAATCAGCATAGCGACAAGGGATGCCACAAACCCGCCGATACTGCCCTCAATGGTTTTTTTCGGACTGACTTTTTCAATGAGTTTCCGCCGACCAAAGGTGAGGCCAGCAAAATAACCGCCGCCGTCGGACAAAAACGCAATAGCGAAGGGGAGCAACACATAGAACCGTCCGTCAAAAAATAGCCCGACATCACCGAACAAAAACCCTTCCGGAATGGCCCGCAGGGTGGATAGCGTGCCGAGGAACATCGGAATCACCGCCCCGCCGAAAAAGGCCAGACAGAGATGAGAAAAAGGCATGGCATGAGCAGTATCATAGGCCAATATTGCCTCCACCAGCAAGGCAATGAGTAGCAAAATGGCCACAAATACCCCAAGTAGTATAGAAGTAGAAAAGCTCATAGAAAACGGAATCAAAAAAGCCGCACCAGCACAGTAGCCCAGCATCCGCCGCACGGAGAGAGCCCCGGTCGCACCGATAAACTCCAACGCTGACACAGCGGCCACCGCACCCAGCAATATTCCGAAAGCCCAAGGGGGCAGTAGGAAAATTACAACAAGGAGCACCGGTACACAAACCGCCGCCACAATGAGTCTCGTTTTCATGGGAATATCCTCTTCTTTCTAAAACAACGTGACCTATTTACTCACGCCGCCGTATCTTCTGTCTCTCTGTTGAAAGGCGGCAATCGCCCGGTCTAATTCCCGCGGGCCGAAGTTCGGCCAGAGGGTGTCTGTAAAATAAAACTCGCTATAGGCCAACTGCCACAAGAGAAAATTACTCAGCCGATACTCTCCGGAAGGGCGAATAACCAGATCCGGATCCGGGACACCGGCAGAGTAGAGATAATCTGCAAACCGTGCTTCCGTTAAAATCGGCGCTTTGTCTGCGGCGTAGTCTTTGGCATAGGCGACAGCCGCTTGTAAAATATCGTCCCGACCGCCATAGTTGAGGCAGATGTTGACCTGTACCCCTTCAAACCGGCGGGAAATTTCCTCAGTCTCGGTAATGAGCTGCTGCAACCCGGCTGATAGCACAGACGTGTCGCCGAAAAATTTCATCCGAACCCGGTCCCGTTCCATCTGGCCGATGGCCTCTCGGAGATATCTCTCTAACAGTCCCATGAGTTCTTGCACCTCATCGGCGGGCCGTTTCCAGTTTTCTGTGGAAAAGGCGTAGACCGTGAGATATTCAATGCCGATTTCTTTGCAATAGGTCGCCACAGTACGGAAATTTTCCGCACCAGCGGCGTGGCCCGCCTTCCGAGGCAGACCACGGGATTTGGCCCAGCGGCCATTGCCATCCATGATGATGGCAATATGACGGGGAAGTTGGGTGGTGTCCAACTGCCCCGTCTGTTTTTTGCGAAGCCATTTCATACTAAAGTTCCGATAACTCTTTTTCTTTTTTTGCGGTGAGGTCGTCTACCTCTTTGATGAATTTATCTGTCAGTTTTTGCAAATCCCGCTCGGCGTTTTTCAAGTCGTCCTCGGTCATCTCGGCAGCTTTTTGCTCTTTTTTCGCCGCCTCTACCGCGTCTCTGCGGACGTTGCGGATGGTTACTTTACAGTCCTCACCATATTTGCGGACTTGCTTGCCCAGTTCTTTTCTCCGCTCTTCTGTGAGTTGGGGGAAGCTGAGGCGGATGAGTTTCCCATCATTTTGGGGGTTGATGCCCAAATCAGAGCTTAAAATTGCCTTCTCAATGTCACCCAACACCCCGGCATCCCAAGGCTGGATGGTAAGGGTCCGCGGGTCCGGTGTGCCGATAGAGGCCACCTGGGCAAGAGGGGTCTGGGTGCCGTAATAAGAGATGGACACCTGGTTCAAGACAGCGACATTGGCCCGCCCCGCCCGTACAGAGTTAAACTGGCTCTCTAAAAACGTGATGGCCTTTTGCATTTTTTCTTCGTATTGCAGATATTCGTTGCTCATAGTAATTCCCTTCCTTTCAAGTGTTTCTAGCGTTTTACTATCGTACCAAGCTGCTCTCCTTGTACCACCCGCAGAATGTTCCACGGGTCTTGCAGGGCGAATAAAATAACCGGGATATCGTTATCCATCGAGAGAGATGTAGCGGTAGAGTCCATGACCTGTAAGTGCTGGGCCAAGACATCATCGTAGGTAATAGAGTCGTATTTCACAGCCTTCGGGTCAACATTGGGGTCTGCGTTATAGACACCGTCTACGTTCTTAGCCAGCAAAATCACCTCTGCCCCAATCTCGGCGGCTCGGAGAACCGCTGCGGTGTCTGTAGAAAAATAGGGGTTCCCTGTGCCGCAGGCGAAGATGACCACCCGGCCCCGTTTGAGGTGCTTATCCGCCTTTAAGCGGATATAGGGCTCGGCAATGGCCCGAATCTCTAATGCCGTCTGTACTCGGACACTGACGCCGTTTTGCTCTAAGACATCGGCTAAGGCGATGCTGTTCATCACGGTGGCCATCATACCCATGTGGTCGGCCCGGCTCCGCTCCATCTTGCCGCTGCCGTCTTTGACCCCCCGCCAGAAGTTGCCGCCGCCGACTACAATGCCGACCTCAACCCCTTCTTCGATGCAGGCTTTGATGACTTGGGACACCTGTCCCATCATGTCGAAATCTAAACCGAACCGTTCTTTGCCGGCCAGCGCTTCGCCGCTGAGTTTGAGTAAAATCCGCTTATATTTCGGGCTGCTCCGCTCCATAACTACACCGCTCCATTTTATCTATAATAGAATTCCACCTACTATTTTACCCTATTTTCCGTCTCTTGGAAAGAGGTTTACAAAAAATTTTCCTTACTTTCCAAAACATGCCAGTATAAGCGGCGTACTTTGCCCATAGAATAGTACGAATATTCTATATCGTCCGGAGGCATACTTTATTTTGGAACACCTCAAACAATTAACGCTGGATGCACTCGCGGTCTATCTGCTTAATGCGGCCCTTATCATGCTGGTAAGGCTTGGATGAATGATTTGCCCCATTGTGGGGCATAGTAAATCCGAATCACTCTAAATTACTCGTTGCGAAAGGAATGAATGTTCCATGATTATGGATCGAATCGCTCTGGTCTTAGCCATTATTGGTGGACTCAACTGGGGCAGTGTGGGAATCTTCGGCTTTGATATTGTCGCAGCCCTGTTCGGCGGCCAAACCGGCGGCCTCAGCCGGGTCATCTACACCTTAGTCGGCCTAGCCGCCCTCTGGTGTATCTCTCTGCTCTTCCGAGAGCGGGGCGTGGTGGACGAAAACGCATAGCACGAAAAAATAACGATACGCCTTGGAAGCAGTGCTTCCAAGGCTGTTTTACTTTCTGCGTCATATATTTTTTCACCCCTTTTTAGTTATGTTAACACTTTGTGCATAATTGAAAGCATACTGTATGTGGATAACTCTGTGGATAATGTGTGAAACCCATAGGGCCGTAAGGAAATGGATGCGCAGAGTTTGGCAGAATATGCAGATGGATTTGCATATTCAATAATCCTGCGCTGGGACTTGATCTATTGACTTCGCCGCCCCCTTGCTTCGCAAAGGGAATCATGATATACTACTCAAAGCAAAATCCCAAACCGAATATATGAAGGAGAGAAGAAGTATGTCAAACTATACCATTATCGCCAACAACACCTGTGACTTACCGAAAGAAATTGTAGATACGCTAAAAGTCACCTTCTTGCCCCTAGGGTTTAGCATCGGGGACGAGACCTTTAAGGAGATGCCTAGCAAAGAGTTTTATCAGAGAATTCGCGATGGTGCCATGCCCACCACCAACGCCGGAAACGTAGGCGAGTACACAGATTTGTTTGAGGCCGAGCTCTCCGCTGGGAATGATGTACTTTGTATCGTGTTCTCTTCCGGCCTTTCTGCCACGTATAATTCCGCTGTCATGGCGGCCCAAGAGATGACGGAGAAATACCCGGATCGCAAATTGTACTTAGTGGACTCTCTCGCCGCCTCTGCGGGCGAAGGGCTGTTGGTGCAAGGTGCCTGTGAACGACAGGCCGCCGGCAAAAGCATTGAAGAGGTCAGAGATTGGCTTGAGGCCACAAAAGGTAAGGTCGTCCACTACTTTACTGTCAACGACTTAGGCCACTTAAAGCGGGGCGGCCGCGTCTCTGCTGCCCAAGCCATGGTGGGTAGTATGCTGGGGATTAAACCCATTCTGCGGGTCGATGAGACCGGTCACCTAGTCCCCATGGACAAGGTGCGGGGTCGGAGTGCCGCATTACAAAAACTGGTGTCTTTGCTGGGTGAAAAAGGTGTGGACATTCAAAACCAGACCGTCTACATCAGCCACAGCGATTGTTTAGACGAGGCCCAAGGGCTAGCGCAGCAATTCAAAGACAAGCTAGGCGTCAAAAAGGTGATCATCGGCGACATCGGGCCGGTCATCGGCTCTCACACCGGAATTGGTGTGCTGGCGGTGTTCTGCTTGGCTGACGGTCGATAAATACATAGAAATGAAACACATAGGGCCGCCCTTGCAAAAAGGGCGGCCCTATGTGTTTCATCTAGAAGAACAGGGCGAACACAAGGTTCGGCTCCTATACGGAATAAACGCCGAATACAAAAGCCGGGCCAGAGCATGATGCTCTGGCCCGGCCATTACTTTTGATTTAGAGATACCCGAAATACGTTGTGGTGTTCAGTACGCTACAGTGAATGGTCCGAAATGTGCCATTCCCTTGTGGGAACTGTGCTTGGAATACTACATTTGCCGGTGCAGGCCGCTCACCATTGAGTAGCCGCTGGGCATTGGCCCACGCTCTGTCAGAGATGGCGATGGGTGCCCGGCCGGCCCAAGGATACTGACCCGGTTGGTGAACAACGCCGTGGATGGTATTGGGAAACTGAGGGTGTGCCACACGATTGAGCACTACATTACCAACTAAAAGTTGATGCTCATCACTTAGCCAGTTAGAGCCAGCCTCATGTTGGATGGTCAGGGCCAACCAGAACAAGTCGTCTTGGGTGGGGTTTGCCGGGGCTGGGGCAACATCGCCGCTAACACCAGAACCACCAGAACTAACTGGAACACCTTCCGGGGCGGCAACTGCGCCGCCGACTTCACCGGGGGTGATGACGGTTGCTTCTTCGCCGGGTTCAGGGACAGGAGCCATCCACGCCGGAGCCATGGTGCCATCAAAAGGTGCCAAGTGAATGGTGCTGGCCCAACCTGTGTACTCGCCGTTTGTGACGAGAACCCAGCCATCTACCGCTCTGCCTACGGTGGTAACAATGGTGCCGTTGGCGATAGAGCCGACCCGCTCATACTCTCTGTCGGGCCCTTCTCTTAGATTCTTACTAGATGCCACGATTAAATATTGAACCGGCGCATCGTTTAGCTCTGTAATCTCCGCCGCAATCAAATAGTTTGCGATGGCGATGGCAATCTCTTCCGGTGTGTCGTCTTCCCCTTCAAAGAAAGCGGTGGGTGCAAGGTCTAACCCCTCGGCCTCAATCTTGCTGTTCCAACGAGTCTCTGCGGCGGCACCTGCTACGAGGGCCTCTTCTGTGCCTACCGCTGCTGCGGCAAACATGGCTTCTAAATAGGTGGTGTCTATTACAATTGCTTCTTCTTCCGGCTCTGCTTCTACATCTGCATCCAACTCAACCGTCGCCATCGCTACGGGAGCCAGAATCAGAGCCGCTAATAAACTGAGGCAAAGTAACCTCTTCCATATACATTTCATAACCTGTTTCTTCTCCTCTTATCTGCCGGTCATTTTTCGTCACGTAATGATTACAGTTTGAGATTGAATTGTAACCATTTGTAACGACTATACCATACCCTCCCAAAAAAATCAAGCACTTTTTCTCGACATCAATTATGGTAAACCGTATTTTATTCAACGAATTGTGTCTTTATTTCGTGAAAACAATCTGATTCTTGTCGTTTTGCATGAATATCCTGCGATAACAAACGGACATTTTTTACGCATAATCGAATTGTTGACATTATGTCAAGTTCGGCACAATCTTCCATTCACTGCCGCCTCGGCGGAGTGCTGTCTCTTGGAAGCAAAGGGCTTGCAGGTCTGTCACAGCGGCCTCTATCTCTATCATGCGTGCGGCGGCGGTACCCAATGTCTTTGCGTCCCCAGCCCTGCTTATAATAGGCGTAGTTGTAACTTTTGTCAAGCGGCGAAGCAACCCTCGCCCTGTTTCGTTGGTCGCAAGGGGGCGAATATACGGCGGCATCGCCGGGCGGTCGGATGGGGTCAGCCCTAAGCACATAGACAACGTCAACCGCCGGATACGGGACAAATGATAGCGCTTTGTTTTGGCCCCTTCCCACAGTTCCGCCAAACTCCCGGCGCGGCTGGCCGCATTGCGGATGCGGGTACTAAGACCCTCACTGTCATCCAAGTATCCCGTAGCGGGGGGGGCTTGTAATCGGAGTAGGGCGAGCATCACCGCTTCTATCCGGGCCGCCCCAGCGGGGCCTCTGCCCATTTGCTGTTCTCTGCGAAATATCCCTGCCGCCGCATCCGGCATGTAGTCCCAAGGTTCTGTGCCGTCAAATAATAGGTTGCGGAGATAGGTTGCAGAGGCGTACCCTTCCGCCGGGGTGCTGCTGTGATGCCCTACCCCTTGCCGGTGGACGGGTAGCGGACGCATGTCTACCCCACTATAGCGGATGGCGCGGATGTATTCTATTCCTAACAAATTATTGGGGGATCGGAGTACGTTCCCCACAACCTCACACTCATTTAGCGCAGATTGACAGGCGGCACCGTAGGGCAGACCCTCTGTCATCTTCGCCCGAATCGTGTTCTGCACCTCTGGTGTGTCTAATGCCTCTGCTACGTAGGCCAATGCATCTCTACTGGCCGTCTCACAACCAAATACCAGCTCTGATGCGCCTATGGCTGAAAGCAGGGCCACGCCGCCCCGGGCAAAGGGCTCTGCCGATCCCAACACGTAGGGTGCAGGCAGTTCCACCACCAAGTCCGCTCCGGCGGCCACAGCGGCGTGGGCACGGGCAGACTTATGAAACACCGCAAGGTCTCCCCGCTGGACACAGTTGCCGCTCATGACACACACCACGGCCCCCTCTGTTCCCACAGTAGCACGAGCGGCCTCTATGGGCACAACATGTCCGTTATGAAAGGGGTTAAATTCCGCAATAATCCCGGCAATTTTCATAAAATTCTCCAAAAACCCAGAAACAGGTTGTATTTTTCACAGAAAAGCGTTAAACTAATAAGTGCATTCAATATGGGGACGGTTTATGACCGTCCCTTACATTATAATACAAGAGGTGCCGAAATGAAAGTATTAGTCATCAACGCAGGTAGTTCGTCTCTCAAGTATCAGCTATTCGACATGAACGGAGAGCAGGTGCTGGCCAAGGGACTTTGTGAGCGAATCGGAATCGACGGGCATATCACCCATACCCCCCTTTTAGAAGGCAAGCAGGTCTTTGACGAAGATGTACCCCTCCCGGATCACCAAGCCGCCATCGCCATTGTCATGGAAAAGTTGATGAGCCCCGAGTCCGGCGTCATCGCCGACAAAAGTGAGATCAAAGCCGTGGGCCATCGGGTGGTACACGGCGGCGAGCATTTCTCTGCCTCGTCTCTCATTGATGAAAACGTGCTTCAAGGGATTCAAGACTGTGTGCCCTTGGCACCCTTGCACAACCCGGCTAACATTACAGGCATCACCGCCTGCCAAGCAGTCTTAGGTAACAACGTGCCCCAAGTGGCGGTATTCGATACGGCGTTTCACCAAACTATGCCACGCCACGCCTATACCTATGCGATCCCCTATGATTATTATGAGAAGCATAAAATCCGCCGCTACGGTTTCCACGGCACCAGCCACCGCTATGTAGCGGATCGGGCCGCTGAGATGCTGGGTCGGCCCTTAGAAGAATTAAAACTCATCTCTTGCCATATGGGCAACGGCTCGTCCGTCTGCGCCATCGACGGCGGGAAGAGTGTAGACACCTCCATGGGCTTTACCCCGCTGGCCGGTGTACCCATGGGAACTCGCAGCGGCGACATTGATCCCTCAATTATTGAGTTTCTCACAGAAAAAGAGGGACTGACGGTAAAAGAGGTACTCAATATCCTAAACAAAAAGTCCGGCGTGCTGGGCGTGTCCGGTGTGTCGTCTGACTTCCGGGATCTCGGTAAGGCTGCCAGCAGCGGAAATGAACTTGCCGCCCTTGCCTTAGAAGAATTCTACTACGGCGTTTCCAAGTACATTGGTGCCTACGCCGTTGCCATGGGCGGCGTGGACGCTATTATCTTCACCGCCGGCATCGGCGAAAACGGTGCCACCGAGCGGGAGGCGATTTGCAAGAACCTAGGCGTTATCGGACTCAAGCTTGACCCAGAGAAAAACAAAGTCCGCGGGAAACAAGTAGACGTCACTGCCGAAGGCTCAAAGGGCCGGGTGCTGGTGATCCCCACCAATGAAGAGTTGGTCATTGCCCGAGATACGTTGGAGATTGTCGCTGATTAGATGCCATACCAAAACGAATACAGATGATTCGTTTTAGAGTGTCCGACCTGTGAGCTAGGCCCTTTGGGGGCGATGTGAATGTCACATCGCCCCTTTTATTTGCTCCGGCAGTTTCGCCAAATACCGGTTGTGAATCATCCGTACACTGTCCGCCGTATTCCCGCCCAGCCGCCAAGCAACCTGATGCCAGCTCAGATCATCTTGATAACGAAGTGTAAAAATCAGACGAATCTGGCTGTCGTCAATGGAGTCGATAAAGGACTGTAACCCGCTCCACTCGGCCATGGCTTGCGTTCGGCTCTGGGCAAGTTGGTCTTTGAGATCGGTGAGCTGGGGGACCAAATCCCCCAACAAATCACCGCCGGGCCCTAACCAGCGCATCCCGTCTATCCGGGACGCTTTGCCGGAGAGGGCGTGTTCAATTTTGCGGATGCGCCCGGTCAACTCTTGGATTTCGAGTTTTAACCAGCAGAACTGGCTGAGTCGCTCTTTCGTCATGATAGGAAAAAGCCGGGCTCCACATCCAATGCTTTACAAATGGCGCAGTATTCGCTTACACGCAGATGCCGCTTTCCGTTTAGGGTCAGGCTCACCGCCGTGGTGGTAAGCCCCGTTTTTCGGCAGAGATAGGTTTGGGTTCTGCCTGTTTCTTTCATATAGCTCCGAATTTTCCTTACAACATCCATTTTTGTGACCTTCCTTTTCAGTTTCGTGTCATGTTCCCATCATAAGATAAGGGCACCGAACTGAACGAACAATGTTTGTTTTTGTGGTTTTCGGAAAAAATATTTTGGAAATGCAATGAAATTGTTCTGTTTTTGTTGGATGCAGAAATATGTTCGCTCTGCTTTTTAATTTTCTTGCTGTTAGGGTTGTTAAAAGCCTGCATTTTATGATACAATGAAAAAATGAGCACAATAACCGAAAGGAGAAGCCGAAGATGTCAAAGGAAACGCAAGGCCGCAAAATCTCTCTGCAACGGGCGGAAGAATTAAAATCCCACACCGCAGAATATCTGGCCAAACGGCCTCACATTGTAAAGGGAACAGACCCTGACGCCATTGAGAAGTATGAGACGCAGAAAGCAAAACTATTAACACTCTTAAACGGCAGTGAAGCGGACTGGAACGACTGGCAGTGGCAGATGAAGCACCGCATCGACGGGCCGGAGCTATTATCCGAGCTCTTAGACCTGACCGAGCAAGAGCAGACAGATATCCGCTCTTTAGGCGACATGTACCGCTTTGCCGTTACACCTTATTATCTGGCACTCATCGACCCTGCCGACCGGTTAGACCCTATCCGGGCCCTGTCTGTGCCCACGTCTCCGGAAATGGATGATACAGGGGAAGCCGACCCCATGGGGGAAGAGTTTACCAACCCCGCAGGCATCATCACCCGGCGCTATCCGGATCGTTTGATTTTAAACGTCACCAACGCCTGTGCTATGTTCTGTCGCCACTGCCAACGGCGGCGGCGGATCGGAGACACGGATGTAGATGTAAATAAAGAGCTGTTAGACGAGAGCTTCGAGTACATTCGGAACAATCCAGAAATTCGCGATGTCTTAGTAACAGGCGGCGATGCACTGGCCCTCACCAATGAGCAGTTGGAATACATCCTGCAAAACCTGCGGAGCATCCCTTCTGTAGAAGTCATCCGCCTCGGCACCCGAACCCCGGTGACCTTGCCTATGCGGATTGACGATGCATTTTGTGAGATGGTTGAAAAATATCACCCCCTCTACCTCAATACCCACTTTAACCACCCGAGAGAGCTTACACCGGAGGCGGTGGCGGCCTGTGCCAAACTGTCAAAAGCCGGTGTCCCCATCGGAAACCAAATGGTACTACTCACCGGGGTCAACAATGATAAATATGTCGTACAGTGTTTGAATCACGAGTTGATGAAGGCACGGGTGCGCCCCTATTACATCTTCCACGCCAAGGCCGTAAAAGGCACCGGTCACTTCGGTGTCAGCGTGGATGACGGGTTAGAGATTATGGATCATCTACGGGGCAGAACCAGCGGTATGGCTATCCCCACCTATATCATCAACGCCCCCGGTGGCCTTGGCAAGATTCCAATCCTGCCGGAATACTTGGTGGCCAAAGACGAGGACACGGTTACACTCAAAAACTGGGAAGGAAAGCTCATCGAGTATCCCCGTGGATAGAAGTGTCTCCAAATTTCGTCAAAATTAGAGGATGTCTCGGATAATTCGCTATAATATGGCTCTATTGTGCTATATTTGACATGCAGTTTCTGTCGAAACTTGGCGATAGACAGAGAAAAAGATAAAAATTTACAGAAAACGAAGGAAACGTCACTTGTTATGAAGATTTTTGGTAACAAACGAAATGCGGCCCACGTTGCAAAACCACAAAAACCCCGACGGCGGGGCCTGCGTATTTTTCTGATCATTATGGTCTCTCTGTTGGTGGTGGCCGGCGGTGCTTATCTCGCACTCAGCTACTTTATCCGTCCACCGGTGCTGGACACCGTTGTCCTTCCACCCAGAGAAGCGCCATCGGCCCCACAGCCAGGCAATGAGCCGTCTGTCTCGAACGAGCCGGAAGAGGTGGAGTTAGAGATATTCACCGTCCTCATCGCCGGACAGGATAACGTGGGCCACATTGGGTTGACCGATGCTCTGATGCTGGCTTCTGTTAACGTGTCAAATGGTGCCATCAACCTTGTCAGTATCCCTCGGGACACCATGGTGGACGTGAATGCCGCAGATCGGAAGATTAACGCAGTCTTTCCTATCACCGGCTCCATGGACAACTTGGTGGAAGAGGTTGGGCGGATCACCGGATTTTTGCCGGACTATTACATCACCATCGGCCTGCGCGCCTTCATTGATTTAGTGGATGTATTAGGCGGTGTGGAGTTCAACGTACCGATCCGGATGCAGTATAACGACCCCTACCAAAGCCCACCACTACACATTAACCTCCAACCCGGCGAACAGCAACTGACCGGCGAACAGGCCCAACAGCTGGTGCGGTTTCGCGGCTATCCCAGCGGAGACATTGGCCGGATTGAAACCCAACACGCGTTCCTGCACGCCGTAGCGGGCGAGTTATTGCAGATTGGCAATGTGGCCCGGATCACTGACTTGGCGGGGATTTTCATTGAACATGTGGATACAAACATGCCCTTGGGCAACCTGATTTGGATGGGAACCCAGCTCATGGGAATGGACGAGGAAAACCTCAACTTCCATACCATGCCCGGCGAGCCCGGTGCCGGACATATCGTCATCGCGCTAGAACCGTGGCTGGAGATGATTAACAACTACCTAAACCCCTTCCCCATACCGGTGACAGAGGAACATGTGCAGTTGTTTACTCACCAAAACGGCTCTATTACACTGGTGGGCGACGGCGAATCGTTGTCACAGTATCTTGTACAACAGTAAGAACGCAAAAACAAAATCCCTCTCGGAAGCGAATCAGGCTTCCGAGAGGGGTCTTTTCTATCATACTTGATTAGCGATTCATAAAATCAAGCCGCTCCCATTCAAACAACGCTCCGGGATCGTTTTTTGTTGGAGAGTATTCACTATGTCCTATAATATGCGTACGGTTCGGTTGGATCATTGGGTGCCGAGCCAGAATATCATGTAATAACCAGTTTAGAGCCTCATACTGCGCATCGGTGAACCCGATCAGGTCGGGGGCAAGCGCATCATATTCAGCGGCTGTTACGTATAGAGACATTTCCTCTTGGGTACCAATACCTAGAAGCTCAATGCCGATGGAATGTTGGTTGAGATTGTTCTCATATTCCGGAAAGCCCGCAAGCGTACCTGCGCCTGCATGGAATGCGACTCGACTTTCGTCAACGGCAAGATGGATTGTTCCGTCGCGGTCTATGATGTAGTGTGCGCTTACACCATAATCCCGGAATATTCGTTGTATATCTGCAAGGATATAGGGGTTCGTGCGGTTTTCTATCACATTGCTTATAAAATGCACTACGATATGCGTAATGTCCCCATATCGCTCACTTGAGTTTAGTCCCGCAAACACTTCCGTTTCTATAACGGGTTCTTCCTCTTGCTCTTCCGCTGGCTCAGGAGAGATTGCGTTGTCTTCTATCAGAGCATCACTGAAACTGTTATCGTAATTGGCAGACATTGATTCGCCTTGCTCTATAGGTTCTTCATATTCCTCTTGATGAACGCTGTTATTACACGCAACTAACATAAGTACTAACACAATAAATAACAAAACTCCTGCTGTTTTTTTCATCTGACCACCTCATTCACATATAAAACTTCACTGCGCCAAGATCGAGTACCGCCCTCCTCAAAGGGTGTGTTCAAACGCTTGCAACAGTTCCACAATCTCTTCAAACCGCATACTGCGGGACGCCTTCACCAGCACTTGATCCCCGGCACGTACCATGTCGGGCAGGGCGGTGAGGGCTTCTTCTTTTGTGAGGAAATAATGGGCCGTCCGCTGGGGGTGTGCATCCATCCAGCCCTTGTAGATTGCTTCACTCAACGGCCCGATAGCGATGAGTGCATCTACCCCGCTCAACGCAGCGTGTTGGCCGATTGTGAAATGGAGGGCCGCCTCGTCCGGCCCTAACTCTTTCATGTCACCCAAAATCGCAACCCGGCGACCGGAGAGCCCGGCTAGGGACGTAAGAGACGCCTTTACACTGCTGGGGTTTGCGTTGTAGCAGTCGTCAATGATGGTCAATCGTTCGGTTTTGCAGACAATTGCTCTGCCTGCGGCATTTTGGAAACTGCTGATTCCACGGGAAATCTCCGCAGGGGTCATCCCCAGCCGATCCCCCACGGCGGCGGCGGCAAGGGCGGCGTAGACCAAGGGCGTACCAAAAGCAGGAATCCCCACATCAAGGCGAGTATCCCCCCAGCAGAGGGTACAGGCGGTGCCGTCCTCCCCCCGGTTCTCAATGTGCTCGGCCCAGTAGCCGTTGCCATCTTTTGAGAGGCCGTAGAGCTGCTTTTCCACCCCAGTTTTCTCCGGAGAAATGTCCGTAATCTTACAGGGGCGAAGCATGTCATCATCGCCGTTTAAGAGCGCTAGGCCAGTCCGGGATGGCAGGCCGTGGAAAATTTCTGTTTTCGCCCGGAACACCCCGGCCCGGTCGCCCAGATTGTCCAGATGGGCGTAGCCGATGATAGTAATAATCGCAATATCCGGCCGCACCATGTCAGTGAGGCGGGTCATCTCGCCAAAGTCAGAGATGCCCATTTCAATCACCGCCGCTTGGTGCTCCGCCCGGAGACCGAACAGGGTCATGGGCACCCCCAGTTCGTTGTTCAAATTTCCCGCCGTCTTGTGGACACAAAACTTAGCGGAAAGTACGGCCCCTAACATCTCTTTCGTGCTGGTTTTCCCCACACTGCCGGTAATGCCAATAACAGGGATATCAAACAACCCCCGATAATACGCCGCCAAATCCCGGACGGCACGGAGGGTGGAATCCACCAAAATACACGGGCCGCCGGGAGCGTCTATCTCCCGCTCGACCAAAGCACACACAGCACCCCGGCGAAGCACATCCGCCACAAAGTTGTGCCCATCAGCCCGTGCGCCGGGGATGGCGACGAACAGGGCGCCGTCTACGTCCTTTCGGCTGTCCATGACAACTTGGCGAATCAACACATCTGCGCCGCCACCAAGCAATGTTCCGCCCATGGCCTCTGCGGCTTGGGCTAGGGTCATTGGTTTCATATTCATACGTATTTCTCCATAGATACCGCAATAATAGTTTCACACAAGGCCCCGAAGTCTATCCCTGCCGCTTTGGCCTCTTGGGGCAGCAAGCTGGTGGGGGTCATGCCGGGTAGGGTGTTGGATTCTAAACAGTAGAGGTCGCCCTCTGGGGTTAAAATGAAGTCGGTGCGGGAATAGACCTCTAGTCGTAATACTTGATGGGCGAGCATGGCCGCCTCTTGCATCCGCCGGGTGTCCGCCGGGGAGAGTTCTGCTGGACAAATTTCCTCTGCCCGGCCCGCTTGGTATTTGTTTTCGTAATCGTAAAACTCATCCCCCGGGCAAATTTCAATGACAGGCAGTGGTTTGTTGTCTAACACAGCCACCGCAAACTCTCGACCGGGGATGAAGGTTTCCACCAAAGCCTCCGGCTCAATCTGAAACACTTGGGCCAGTGCATCTGCCATCTCTGCCTGTTCCCGGACAATCGTTGTTGCCACGCTGGAACCGCCGCTGGCAGGTTTGACCACACAGGGGTAGCAGACGTCCGCTACAGCCCCCCCTCCCCGCACCACTTGACCGGGGGGCACTTGGATGCCCGCACATGCAAATACCATCCGGCTTACCCCTTTGTGCATGGCCATGGCACTGCCCAAGGGGCCGGTGCCTGTGTAGCGGATGCCGTGCATGTCAAATACGGATTGTAGCTTGCCATTTTCCCCATCTTCTCCATGAAGTGCCATAAACACAATGTCCGCCGCCTTGCAGAGTGCCAGTATGTTGGGGCCAATGGGGCCTGTGTCGTCACCAGACCGTTGCGCACGAACAGCCCCTAAATCCGGGGCGGTGGTACCAAGGGTGCTGGGTACACGGTCTAAACAGTTGTCAAACACATCTCGCAAATCCCCGCAGACCGTAGGATACCCAAAAAACAAATCCATCAACAGAACCTGATGCCCTTGTCCAATCAAACTTGCCGCAATCTGCCGCCCGGACGAGATGGACACGTCCCGCTCCGGGTATAGGCCGCCGCAAAGAACTACAATGTACATAGAAAGAATACTCCTTTTCCACAGGATATTGATTAAGAACCGGTTTCATTCCGGCTCTGTTGCCGTTTGATTTCATCCATGACCGCTAGGGCCATGCGAGAGTACTCGTGATAGGGCGCAGCTTTTTCTGGATTTTGAGCCATCTCATAAAATGCTTGCGCCTCATAAACCATTTGGTTCGGCAGGCTATTACAGGATATCTGCCGGGTCTCTCCGTCTCGCATAACCACTTGCACTTGCTCTATGCGAGACAGCTTCTCAAACACCAAACTGCCCGCTTCCCCCACAATCTCATTGGGGGTAACGGCCTGTACAATCTTGGAATAACTGAGCTCTACCAAACATCCGTCATACTTAGCAATGACCGCCCCCTGTCCGTCAACGCCAGTATGGAGCGGCACAGATAACGACACAATTTCACGGGGCAACCCAAACAAGGCCACCATCATCTGGACACAATACACGCCGATATCCAGTAGCGCCCCACCGGCCAGCTCAGGGGTAAAAACATTGTGGATAATCCCTTGCTTGAACTCGTCATAACGAGAGGAATATTGGTTAAACACCAACGATGCCCGGCGGATTGGCCCAATTTCCGGCAGTAAGTCCCGCAATATCCCAATCCCCGGTGAAAATAGATGCTTGGATGCCTCTAAAAACACCACGCCGTGCTGGTTTGCCACACGGAGCAACTCTAACAGTTCCGCTTCACAGGTGGTTGCTGGTTTTTCACACAGGACATGCTTCCCGCCGCGCAGCATGGTAAGGGACTGCTCAAAATGACACGCATTGGGGGATGCGATGTACACCCCGTCAATCTCCGTGGCGGCTGCTAGGGCTTCTAGGTCTGTATACGTGCCCGGAATCCCGGCCTGTTCAGCAAATCGCCGGGCTGTCTCTTCCGTGCGAGAGTATACTGCGGCAACTTCTAACTCCGGGCATTGCGATACCGCATCCACAAATTTTTCTACAATCAAGCTGGTGCCAATCACGGCTAGTTTCATCTGTTTGGGCCTCCTTGCATATACTCCTCCACCGCCAGTTGCCCGTTCCCGCCGGGATAGAGCACAACGGAATAATCCCGCACGACAATAACAATATCCGGCTGTGATTCTTTTATAATCTCAATCAACCGATCAGGCGAATAATGGCGCAAATCCATTGAAGTCATGCGGTTGAAGTTCACATAGAGCAGGGTCTCTAAGGCGTTGGTAAAACTATCCCCGAATATCAAAATATTCGGCAGTTCCGGGCGGCTGGTGGTAATGGTCGTATATCCGATGTCACCGCCCATGTAGATGGTGTAATACACCTCTTCCTCAATTGTCTCCGGCAGGTCAAACACTGTGGCGGGGACTTCGCCCAACATATGCCAGCGGCGAAATTCTATGGGAACAACAGGCTCGGCTATCATAATCCGCTCGATCAAGGGCGACTGCCCCCAAAGCAAACGCCCGCGGGATCCTACAAAGGGGTTGGGCAGTTCCGTAAACACAAAATCCTCTGCCGTGAGCCGGGGGATATCCAGCCCTGTTTGCTGGATAAGGGTGTCGATGATACTCTCATAGGCGGCAAATGCGCCGAGAAAGCTGAAGTGATGGTCTACCTTAGAGTAGAAGTGGCGGGGAACGTTTTGCTCTGCAAAAACAGCACCTAGGTCTAACAGGGGCACCCCTTGCTGGGCCAGAGCCTCGGAAAAAGCGGCAAGCTCTGGGCGGAAACCTTGTCGGTTGTCAATATAGGCGGGGAACTCGTCATAGAAAAACGCCATCTGATCCGGGAGGGCTACATAGAGAAAATGGCCGCCATGTTCTTGCACCAACCAGTTGAGAGCCTCTAGCTCTGCCGCCCGCTCGTCGGCCCATTGGCGGAGCCTGTCCGGATTTCTAGCGGGCTGCGGCGGGGTATAGGCTAAGAGCAGGTCACCTAATCTGATAACATCGTTCACATTGGGGCGGCGGATCAGGTGCAGGTCTGCCAAGGTCTCCCACTGGAACAGCTCTGTCCGGAAGGCGGCGTGATCGCTGAGAAATTCGTCTAGGTCGGTGAAAAACGAGCCGTCTAATATCCGTGCCGGGTCTCTGACGGGCATCTCTGCTAAGTAGCGGTTCTCGTAGTGGGCAATCTCTTCTTTCGGCGTGACGATCATGAGTACCGCAATCCACACCAAGGCGGCGACGGCGATTAGATCGAAGAGGGCTTCGGCAATTTTTTTCTGTGTTCTCACTGCTCCGCCCCCCTAGAATTGGAAGTAGATGAAGGGGTTAAACTCCCCCGTCACCAACCGCATGTATGATAGGAACAACAGTACCAACGCCAATAGCTTCGGCACCCAAGTATAGACAACACCCGCCATCGGATTGTCGCTGGCGGTGAGCCGCCGCTCTAAGAACCCTTTGATGGGGAAAATGCCAATGGCCGCCAATATCCATTCCGGCCAGAACTGGTGGAAATAATAGGCCGTGTGAGAAAACGCTCCCGTTCCCTGCCCAAACATAGCGGCGATGTAGCCCACGGCAACACCCAGATTGTCCGCCCGGAAAAAGACCCAGCTAATGAGCACAATGACCATAGCATAGCCCCAGCGGAACACGGACGGCAAGCGGTCTAACACCTTGCCCCACAAGAATTTTTCTCCGATAAGCCACACGAAAAACCAAAAGCCCCACGCCACAAAATTCCACGCCGCCCCGTGCCAAAATCCGGTAAGTAGCCAGACGATGAAGATATTCCGCACCAGCTTCCCCTTGGAACACCGACTGCCGCCTAGAGGAATATACACATAGTCCCGGAACCAAGTGGATAAGGAAATGTGCCACCGCCGCCAGAAGTCTGTAATGCTCCGGGCGATGTAGGGATAGTTGAAGTTTTCCAAGAATCGGAACCCAAACATCCGGCCCAGTCCAATGGCCATGTCGGAATAGGCGGAAAAGTCAAAGTAAATCTGCATGGCATACGCCACCACGCCCACCCAAGCTAGAGAGGAGGTCAACAGGTTGGGGTCATAGTAAAACACAGCGTTGGCAATCTGCCCCATGGCGTTTGCGATGAGCATTTTTTTAGCCAGACCAAACAAAAACCGGGTCAGCCCGGCGGAGAAGTCCGCCATGGTCTCTCGCCTGTCTTGCAGGGCTGTGGCGATGGTCTCATACCGGACAATCGGCCCCGCCACCAGTTGGGGGAACAGGGCGATATAGAGTGCCACCCGCAAGGGGTTTTTCTGCGGTGCTACCTCACCCCGATATATATCCACCACATAGCTGATGCTTTGGAAGGTATAAAACGAAATCCCAATGGGCAGCACCACATGGGGGACGGGCAGATTCGGGAACAACATACTCAAGTTTTCCGCCGCAAACATGGCGTACTTATACCAGCCGAGCAGCCCCAAGCCCACAGCAGTACTCAACCCCACCGCCAGCCGCCGGACACGCTGGCTATATTGCTCTGTTGCAAACAGGCCACCGATATACGCCACTCCGCTGGAGATGAGCACCAAAGGCACCAGCCGCGGCCCCGCCCAAGCGTAAAAGACCAAGCTGAACCCTAGTAACATCAAATTCCGCAGACCCCGCAAGCGGCTGGGTATCACAAAATAGACCGCCAACAACAGGGGTAGGAAAAAAAATAAAAAACTAATACTACTAAAAACCATGGAACCCTTCCTCTTGGGGCAAGTTAGTTGACGATGGTGTTAGGGGGCTTCTTCAAACCCCCTACAGAAGTTCTTTCAACGCCCTCGCCAGTTGATCCGGGCAAGAAGAAGGCTTATCATCACAACGGACACCCTCTAATCGGGCGATGACCTCTTCTACCGGCATCCCCGCAACAAGACGAGAGATGCCGGACAAGTTCCCGTCACAGCCACCGTCTACTTGGAGTTGTGTGATAATTCCATCTTCCACAGATATCCGCATGGTGCGGCTACAGACCCCTTGGGTTTGGTATGTATATTCCATGGGACACCTCGTTTTCCTGAATTTTCATAGCCATTATTCTATCACAGGAACGCCGGGAACACAACATAAATCACAAGGACAACGCATATATTTCATATAGTCGATAACGTAGAAAGGAGACCAACGTCTTTCTACGTTATCGACTATCATACAAAAGAGTTCCAAAGGAGGTGACCATGCGTCTTTTCAAAGGTGCCACACTGATTTTAATACTGGCCTTACTGCTCCGGGGTTTGGCTGCCCTAGGGGTAGATGCGGCGTTAGAAACCCTGATTCAAACCGCTGTCGCAGATACAACTTTGGTAGAAGCCGCCGTATTCAGCCAGTCATCCCTCCTCACCGCCACTGCCGGGACGGAGGTGGTGGAAGCTTGGTATGGGTTTTACGATACCGGAGACCCGGACGATGAATCGGAGGCAGAAGTAGACACGCCCACACTGCCGCCCGAGCTGACTGACTATCCGCCCCAGCCAGCACCGCTACCCACCATCACCTTCACCGGGGACGACAGCCAAAACGCCGCTGCTGGCATCTATATCCGCAACCACACTACCTACGACATTGACGTGGAGTCCCTGTTAGCGGCCCCCCTCCCCATTGCATTTTCCCCGGAAGAGCCGCCCACGGTACTCATTCTCCACACCCACGGCACAGAGTCCTTTGAGCCGGAGGGATATGACTGGTACGATAACACCGATAACTATCGCACCTTGGACAGAAACCTCAACATCACCCGAGTGGGGCGTGAGATGACCGCAATCTTGGAAGACCGGGGTATCCAAGTGCTCCACAACCAAGATATCTTCGACTATCCGTCCTTTCGGGGCTCTTACGGCCGTTCGCTGGCTAAGGCGCAACAGTACATAGCGGCCCATCCGAACATCCAAATCATCTTCGATATCCATCGGGACGCCATCTTAGACGCCGCCGGGAGCTATATCCGCACCCTAGCGGATATTGAAGGCAAAAACAGCGCCCAAATTATGCTAGTCGTCGGCACCGACCACGCCGGGCTATATCACCCCGGCTGGCGGGATAACCTAGCCTTCGCCTTGCGGCTCCAACGAGCCATGGTGGACTTTCATCCCGGCTTCGCCCGCCCCCTAGACCTCCGGGAAGAGCGGTTCAACGCTCATCTGGCCCCCGGTGCGGTGCTGGTGGAGATCGGCACCTGCGGCAATACCCTGCAAGAGGCATTGACCGCCGGACGATTGTTTGCAGAAATTGTGGCAGATGTGCTGTTGGGCGGGTAAGGGCTCCCCCCTGCCGACAAAGGCATAGAGAACGTTAGTGGAACCCATTTCGTCTACCCGCACTTACTTTGCGCCGACTCGCTTTACCCTTACTTTACTCACCATCATAACAGAGAGCACAACCAGTACCACAGGTGTCGCTACCCCATAAACGCCGGGAAGCTCAATAACCGCCCAGTGGTAAAGTGCTGCGCCGTATACCGCCAGAATAATCCCGGCGGCGGTGATGGGCAGGCCTATGAAGTGGTTGCTAAAATCACCCAAATTATACCGTGCCAGCCGATATGCGCTGGCGGCCATATAAATCAAGGAAGCGCAAAGGACAAGCACAGAATGGCTATACGGCGCCAGATAGTTCACAAGGCTGACTGGCGCGATGCCAAACGTGAGCAAATCGGCGAAAGAATCCAGTTGCTTTCCCATTTCGGTTGCGGCGTTTAGCTTTCTGGCAAGAAAGCCATCGAAAAAATCAGCGATGCCGCCCAGCAGGATAACGCCGGTGACGACCAGCGGTTTGTGCGGGTGGCCTTGCCCAAACAAGAACAGGACAGCAACCAACCCCAACGTCATATTGACGAGTGTCAACACATTCGGAATGCGCTTGATCAAACTATTTTTGTTCATAGGTAGATACTCCATCTATTGTCATCTTCGCTTTATAAATGGCAACAAACACAAGGCTCATCAACATCACCAGCCAGAACGTAATAAAGCGGAACAGCACCGTGACGACAGCGGCATCTGCCGTGGCCATGCCGAAAAGAAGCAACAGAACGGACATCGACCCCTCAAACCCGACCAAGCCGCCGGGGAACACCGGAAGCATGGCGACCATGTACGCCGTAAAAACGACAGCAGTCATTTGCGGCACAGATATAATATGCGGGAAATATAGCATCAACAGATATAGCTTCGCCGGGTAGAGTGCCCAGATGAACACTGACAAGGCAAACAGCTTTGAGAATGCCGCTTTGTTGCGCCGCATCAAAACCACTTGCCCTAAGAGGGTGAGAGTAAAACTTTTTACTCGCTTCGTCCACTGAAATCCAGTGTTCTCGTTCCGTTTTAGCCATGTCTGCATCCGCTGGGGAAACAAAAACATGTACGCAAACAGGGCAAGGAATGCACATATTACACCATAGACACCCACTTGCAAAAATGGTGACCGCAAGGCGGTCACGTTGCGGAGGATAACACCCATAGTAGCGAGGTTCATCAAAAAGAAGGCACTCAAACTAAACAGCTTCTGCATCGCCACCACTGCGGCGGCTTGTTCGCCGGAGCAGTTGCCGATGCGGGAAATTTGCACCCCACGGGTAACTTCACCGCCGACTTTGACACCCGGCGTAATAGAGTCCACCAGCGCACCTTGGCAGTTAATATAGAGCATCTTATCAAACGAAAGGGCGGCATTTGAGAATCTTGCGGCAAGACACCATTGAAGGTTGACCAATAACTGTGAGATAACTTGCAACCCCAATAATACAGGCACCAGCCACAGAGGAATTTGGGCGATGCTGTGGCGCAGACTGTCTAAATCAAGCTGCCACAGTGCCAGGGCAAATAGTACCGCCAGCAGGGCAAGGAGTAGCATTTTTTTCTTCATGGCGGCGCTCCGGTTTCGTGTAAAGTAAGGTGCTGTCCATATTGCGGGCTTTGTGCGCCACACTCTGACAGTACGTAGATAACGATGCAGTCCATCGGCTATATAGTTTGCCCAATTGCTTTTTCGGTCTGCGGATGAGCATTCTTGTCCCCGCAGCGGCCTGTTCGTCCACACAGGCAAACACGCAATCCATAGGGGAAACTTGCAACGCAAAGTGGATGACGGAGTACTCTGACAGAGGAAGGTCTAAGTGCAGACCGTCTTGGCACAACACCTGAATATGTTCGTCCAACCCCAAGCGCGCCACCATTTGCTCTGCGTGGGGGATACACTGTGGGTCATTGTCAATTACCGTCACCTTTGCGCCGGTGATTTGGTGTATCAGGATGGCACTCAACGGACAAACACCGCCCCCAATCCAAAGGATACGGTCGGATTCTGTAATGTTTGCCAAGGCAATCTCTCGCTCAATGACTGTGCGGTAATATTGCGAAGCAATCCAATAGACCGCCGCTGTTTTCGTGGCGAGACGCTCTATCTTCTGCGTCAGCGTTGTAATCCATTGTGGCATGGTGTGTCCTCCTATACAAAAAGCCTAGCGACTTGGTTAATCACACCGCCGACAAACAGTGCCAGCACAATGGTAGAGGCCGCAATTGTTACGGCGATTCTGACCTTGAACTCTTTGGCGAGAATCGCAAATACAGACAGGCAGGGCAGATACATCAATGATACCACGCCCCCGATAAAGACTTGTAAGGTCGTCAAATCCAACGCCAAAAGCGGCACGACAGACATCTCACGGCGCACAATACCCAAAATCAGCGCACTGACCGCTTCGGCAGGCATACCGAGCCACCCGCTGACCAGCGGCTGGGCCGCCGTGGCAAGCATCGCCAAAAGCCCGGACTCGCTGAACACCGCCGCAATTACGATAGCGATGAGCATCGGCCCTTCTGCGTCTTTGAGAAAGTGTCTCATGCGGGTCAACAGCTTTCTGCCGTACGCCTTGGGATTCGGAACAAGTAGATTCGGGACTTCAATCAGCAACGGATCCACCTTGCCTTTGACCAGCTTCCCGGCGATCAACGTCACGATAACGAACAAGGCGAGGGAAAACAGCATCATCGCCGGCATCATCCACCATGCACGGCCGCCGAGTAAGCTGATCAGTGCCCCAAGCTGGGAGATGCACGGTATGGCAAAACAGATAGCGGTTGTAATGACAATCCGCTCTTTCTGGGACGTAGCGGCACGGCTTCCTAGAATAGCGGGTACTGCACAACCATAGCCCATGGCCATGTGGAGCAAGCTACCGCCTTGGACGCCTAGCTTTCGCATAACGTTGTCAAACAATACACTGAGCCGCGGTAAATAGCCTGTATCTTCTAAAAATGTAAATGCCACATAGAAGAATAATACATAAGGGAAAATCAGCGCCAATATCCACTCGAAGCTGATGACAAACACACCAAACTCGCCGATTAGGATGTTGAGGAACATCCGCTCCGGCAAGAATGCCGTGAATAGATTTCGGAAAAATGGGACGATGATATCATTGACCAGCGGCAACAGAACAAGCGCACGAAGTACACGGCCGCCGCCCATGACCACGCCAATCGTAAGTGCCATAACCAAAGCGGCAATGGGAAGCCCTGGCATGGGCCTCATCATCGCCACACCCAGTCGGTCAAGCCAGCTTAAATTGGGCACATGCTTTTTGCTGACACGGCGGTTGATTTCCCTTGCACGCTCCCACACATCGCCTTGATTGTCAGACCGGCTCGGACATCCGGCGCAACCACCGCAAGCGGCAGGATCCCCTTCGGATGCTAATATGGTTTCCAGTTGTTCGATCAGCTCGTCCAGTCCCTGTTTTTTTACCGCTATGGTGCGGACAACGGGTGCGCCAAGCTCGCCGGCCAACACCTTGTCATTGACCTCCACCCCGTGTCGTTCTGCCACGTCTACGAGGTTTAAGGCATAGACTGTGGGAATGTTGTAATGCTGTAGCTCTAACGCCAAGCGCAGATTACGCTCCAGATTAGAAGCGTCCAACACGCAAATCACGGCAGCGGCACCGTTTTCCATAAACCGGGCCGCCACTTCTTCCGCTTCGGAAGTGGTGTTGAGGGAATAGGTGCCGGGCACATCAATCAGCGTATAGGCTTCATCGCCGATTTGCAAACGACCTTCTAGATAGTCAACCGTAGTCCCGGCAAAGTTAGAGCTGATTGCATGAATGCCGGTCAGCTCGGTAAAAAAGATGCTCTTTCCTACGTTGGGGTTGCCCATTAGCAGAATTTTCTTGCTCATGCGGGTGATACCTCCTGTACGGAGATTTGCTGCGCAATATCTTTCCCCAGCGCAACGGAGTAAGCACCCTCTACCCGCAGCAGCACAGGGCCACCCAGCTTATAGCGGATTAGTATCATTACCTGTGTCCCGGCCCGCAGACCGAGATTATCCAATAAACTAATATCAGGCACAGAGGTAACTTGAAGAATGCCCTCTGATTTCATCTCATATAAATTTGCGCTTGATATCCCCACAACCATGCTCCTTCCAAGGCAACAAAAGATGGTTAGTTTTTGCTAACCACAAACAATATTAGCATATGCTAACCGTCTTGTCAATCCGTTTATAGAAAAAAGAAGCGTTGCCCCACGGCGGGGCAACGCCTTCTGTTGAATCCATTTTGTTAATTCCGCTCATTCAAAAATGTCTGTACCCGGCTGTGCATAATCCGAATCGTCTCTTCTATCGTCCGGCTGTCTGCCAGAAACGGTTGCAGTTCCTCCATGATAATCTCACGGGTGTCCTCGTCAAGCCGGGTGATGTGGGTGACGCTCTCAACAATCCCCCGCAGGGAGTCGGCATCCTCTTCCGTGACGGCACGGATCGGAATTTGGAAGTCACCGATGAAAAAAGTTTCCCCCGATAACCCGATTTCCTCTCCGTCCGGGGTAATTTGCGTATCAGATACCTCCATGTCTTTTTCTACCAGCTGCTCATACAGGTCAATCCGCACAGGAAGCGTGCCCCCCAATCGCACGTTTGCGGTCGGCAACAAAAATCGCCGAATGAATTGCCACGCACCTTCCGGGTGGTCGCTGTGGGCGGATATGCCCATAAAAGACGTCAACGACGCACTGTGCACACCACTCGCCTCACTTGGTAGGCCCACCGTTACAAAGTCCTCAATCAATGACCCGTAACGGGCGTAACAAATCGGCTCAAAAAATACAGCATGGGTAAGAAGCTGCTCTCCGTTCCGCAGTCGGGTATAGGGGGAAACATCCAAAGGCAGGTGTATGTCCTCAGTTCTCGGCAACATGGCCGCAAGTGTTAAGAGGTCATAAAATGTCTGCCCTTCCAAATGGCTCACACCAGCACCAAAATCGATGAACTGAGGGCCGCCAAAGCCCAACATGAAACTCATCTAGATGCTCTCCCGACATGTATTCACCCAGCGGGTAGGGCACCCCTGCATCCAATGCGTCATTTACCACTGTAATAAGATCGGCAACTGTCCAAGACTCTAGGTCGGCAAACACTTCTGGCACACCAATCCACGTCTCAATCCAAAACCGACCTGTAATCACTGGCAACCTGCCATCAGCAGTTTGTGCGGCTTCTAAGATATTTTGGAAAAAGTCCCCTCGATCCAAATCCGGGTCAGCGTCCAGCAGGGGCCATAAGTCAATCAACAAGCCACGGTCAATCAGAGCATCCACGACGTTTTCACCAAAAAAGCGACTATAGATAATATCCGGCCCGGCCCCTGCCATAAATTCAGTCCGCAATCGTGGAAGATCCTCTTCCTCGTAGCGGAGGACTTCAATGCGGTACTCTGTATTCATGGTATTAAAGTCTATCACCCGCTCCATGAACCCGGGGCCTTCTGATCCCCAGCCCACAATGCCCACGGTAATAGTGTTACCGGAAAAATCAGGCAAAAAGTTGTGATGGGCAGAGAAGGGATTGCCCTCACCCTCCCCGCCCCCGCAGGCGGAAAGGGTGAGAATGAGCAGAGCCATCACCCCGAGGACAAACCCTTGTTTTCGCATTACTTCACCAAATTATAAATCGCCAACACGTCTTGCCAATATAACGGCTTCAGACCACCCAGAGGCCGCTCATTTCCAAAGGCCGCCTTGGTGGCTTTCTTTGCCATCTCTTCTAAGCGATCTTCGCCGATGCCAAGCTCGGACAATGTGGCAGGTAGGCCCAGTTTGACGAAAAATTCCCGCAGACGGCGGATGCCTTCTTGCACAATGGCGTCAGGGTCACGGAAGCTGGCCTCCACACCCATGACGTTAACCGCAAACTGCACGAACATGCCCACATTCTCCTTGTACACATGCTGCATCCAGCCCGGTGTGACCACCGCCAGCCCTGCGCCATGAGGCACATCGTAGATGGCGGAGAGTTCGTGCTCCATATCATGACAAGCCCAATCCTGCTCACGTCCCATACCCAAGAGACCGTTGTGGGCCACGGTACCGGCAAAACCAAGCTCTGCCCAAGCGTTGTAGTCAGACATGTTTTCTTTGGCGGGCAGAGCGTTTTTCATCAGGGTTTTTAGGGTGGCTTCGCACAGGCCATCGGTCAAATCAGTATTTGTGGTGTTGGTAAAATACCGCTCGAAGATATGCGACATCATATCCGCCACGCCATAGCCAAGCTGCTCTTTCGGCAGGGTGAAAAACAGCTCTGGGTTCATAATACTGAGCAGAGGCCGCAAGTGCGGACTACCGTAGCCGTATTTCAGTGCCTTTTCCTCATTGGTAATGACCGTATCGCCGCTGGACTCACTGCCCGCCGCGGGGATGGTGAGAATCGTTGCTACCGGCACTGCTTTTTCAATGGGTCTGCCGTCGTGGTACATGTCCCAGACATCGCCATCGTAGTACACGCCCATGGCAATGGCCTTGGCCGAGTCGATGACACTGCCACCACCCACGGCTAGAATCAGATCAACTTCTTCCTTCCGGCACAGGGCAATCCCCTCATGTGCCAGAGAAAGACGAGGGTTTGGCTTCACGCCGCCAAGCTCTACAAATGCAATACCGCTGGCCTTCAAGGCGGCTGTTACACGATCGTAGAGGCCGCTTTTCTTAATGCTCCCACCCCCGTAGTGCAACAGCACTTTTTTGGCGTGAGGTTTGAGCAATGCTCCGATTTCGTTCTCGGTATCCTTCCCAAAGATGATGCGTGTCGGTGCGTAGAAATCAAAATTTAACATAGTGACCAACCTTTCTGTTTTGTTATTTGTTAACCATGACTGGTTTTACTGCGATTGCTTTGTTGTTGCGGGGCTGGCGGATATAGACAGGGTGCTACAATATTGTCCCTCTCGTGCGGATTGGGACTATTGTATCATGTCAGCAGACAGCATGTCAAAAAAATGTGAGCGTTTTTGTAGGGGACGTGCCCCACATCATTCTACAATGTGAGCAGGCACCTTTAGAGATAGCCTCACATCTTTTCCACTAAGCAGGGCCCGGTGCATACGCACCGGGCCCTAGGTTTATCGCATTACGGTGAGACAGGGACTCTTACTGGACACGAATATACTTCCAGTTAATCTCATCCCCATCTCTGGTCAAATAGTGGTCGTTTGCCGCACCCAGTACAGAGGCGAAGAACCAGTTGGTCACCGCTACGTCTGGGAAGGTTGCGGCACGATATTCGTTCTCTAGCGCTGCGCCTAAGCGTGTGCGCTCGTCGTTGTGGTCAATCCGGCCTAACATCCGGTTCACCGCTGTCGCGACTTCTGCACGCATGATGTTCTCTGCCGGGCGGAAGTTGCCTCCTCTGTCGCCAATCATCCAGCCTTGGCGGAATGCGTTGTACACGTAGACAGGTGCCCAGCTGCTGATGGTGCCCGCATCCGGGAAATTCATCGTCGGGCCGACTGCCGTCGCTCTGTCCTCAGCATCTAACGTACGCACCAGCATTGCAGCCAGTTGCTCACGGGTGATGAGTGCGTTCGGGGCGAATCTGCCGCCGCCTACGCCTTGT
>WRBE01000026.1 GCA_009779845.1 Oscillospiraceae bacterium | reverse complement strand
TTGAAAGTATGGTTGAGAAGGTGATTATCGGCGAGGTTGACGAGCACGGGAACAAAAACCCCTATAAAATCACTTTTGTTTTCAAGACGGGCTATACATCAGAGGCCGACGCACCGCCACCTAAGAAGGCGGGCAGACCAAGTAAAAAGAGTAGTAAAGGCGGAGGTGAAACCGTTGGACTTGAAAAAATTTACACGTGTTCCCATGAAACAGGACATACAGTTGTCATGTTTGATATGATATCATGGCACCAGATGCGGATCAGATAGAAAGAGCGGCTATCTTTTCGATAAGCTGCTCTTTTTCTGCGGCAAAATAGAATGTTACGGCCGAAAACGCTCTGGCCCATATTCGCAAAAAATATGGTTGAATCGGAGGCTTGCAAATGAAACAGACAAATCATGGACAGCCCCTCAACGTGTTGAGAGGAGTGTATCGGGTATGATATTCACATAGAAAAAGAGCGGTGCCAAACACGCACGCACCACTGCTTTAACATTCGACGCAAACACTGAATGCACCCCGTTTTTCCTTGCGCTACTAGAACATGAACGCAAGAAAAGGCGTACAGCATAAATCATCGCGCACAACAATTTTATAGAAATGAAGAGGTATCACATGGAATCAGCCGTCAAAACACTATGGAACAATAACTTTTTGCTACTGTCAATCGGAAAGATTTTTTCCGTTTTCGGTAATCAAGTACTTACCTTCGTTCTGCCGCTCTATATCCTGAGCGCAAGCGGATCGCCTGCTCTATTCGGCATCATATTAGGCTTGTCTTTCCTCCCGATTGCAATTACGTCTCCCATCGGCGGTATTATGGCGGATCGGCTGAAAAAGCAATTCATCATGTTTTGGCTTGATGTGGCCGTAGCCCTGATTATCGTGATATACATGATCATAAGCGGCATATCGGGGGCCATCGCACCGATTATGCTGGTAAAGCTATTGGCGCTCAACGCCATTCAAGGCATGTACCTACCCGCCGTGCAAGCGAGCACCCCTCTGCTTGTGCCGGAAAATGCGCTTGTCCGGGCGAACTCGGTCATTGAAACGGTAAACACACTGGCGAATATGGCGGCACCTGCCGCAGCCGGTATTCTTCTTGCTAGGTTTGGGTTATCGCCTATTTTGGTGGCCTGTGCCGTTTGCTTTGTGATTACAGCAGGGATGGATCTGTTGATCCGCATCCCGTATAAAAAGCAAGAAACGGGCATGGGAATGATACAGATCGTAAAAACGGATATGACCGGAGCACTCCGCTTTGTCACAAAGGAAAGGCCCATCTTAGTGAAGATGGCGGTTTTGATGATCGTACTGCCTATGTTTGTTGCCAGTATATTTATGGTAGGGGTTCCGGTATTCATCACCCAATATCTGGGCATGGGCACCGAGCATATTGGAATTGGCAGAGGCATTGCTTGGAGTGGGGGGATCATCGGCGGTTTAATCGCCGGTGCTCTGGGAGAACGATTAACCATCAAGCGTGTCCCTTCTGCGGCAGTATTTCTCGCCCTATCCTTGGTTCCTGTCGGTGTGGTCTTGCTATTTGATATGCCGCACCTTGCCGCCTTTGTGGTGATCATAGCTGCGGATACAATCTGCGGTGTGGCCCTGATGCTATATATGATTCCGCTGTGGGCTTATGTACAAAAGATCACGCCCCCGCAACTCCTTGGGAAAGTCATGTCTCTCCTTTCCGCGCTCCCGATCGTGTCAACGGGGTTAGGATTTCTCTTGACCGGCGTATTTCTTGAACGGCTTTACACAGTGCCATGGCTTATTGTGTTCGTTGCCGCTTTTATTTGTCTGGTTACGGTACTGTTTGTCCGCAAACATTTCCGGGAAGCGGAGAGTGATGCATGACCCGAAAAGTAGTGACGCTTGTCACTACTTTATTTTTGTTGTCTTTGGGGTGATTTATCAATGGCAAGTTGCAAACAAGGCATGAAAGATGAGGGTTCATCTTTCATGCCTTGCGCTGTCGGGTGGGTTTGTGCCTCACTAGAGGAAGTGCTTATTCGTGATGGGCAACGTTACTTTCGGATGGTGCAGATGAATTGCTATTTAGCAAACTTATGGTTTCATCCAAGGTGCGTACAATTGCAGATATTTTCCTTTGCAAGGCGCCTACAATAAAGTCCGTGTATCTCTCATCTTTCATTTCAACCGTAATGAAATACATTAGCTTACTTGCGGTCGCTTGTGATATTCTGACTATATTTCCAATATAAATTTTTTCCACTTCTGTTCCATTGAAGCTACCGTATAAATATTTTGATGTTAGCATAAACCCTGTTTTAGCAGAACCCCGGACCGTGTCATCGTAAAAGAAGATAACCTGTTCATCAGAACCCAACGATGCGGCATAGCTTTTCTTTGCATTTTCTAACTTTTGGGATGGGATATTGTCAAATGCGTAAAATTCGTCCGGTAGCTCTGTGCGTTCACGATCATAAATTTCAGTAATTTGCCGCTCCAAAGAAACGCTTAGTTCTGTGGCAGAATCATTGCCCACATATAATGCATCCGATGTGCGCAACACAGGTGTTTTCATGGGCGCAGGTGCAACCGCCAACGCCTCCATGTTATGTGAAATCGCATCTCGTATCGCACGGACATTTCTGATTCGGATAGAGCGAGATTGGTAGCCGGAAACAATGAGAAGCTCTCTGTTATCTGTTATACTAACAGACGAAATTTCATGATAGGCCATTTGAAATTTCTCCTTTTTGATTGTGACGAAGATGCCTGCATTCCCCACGACAATGCCACTTCTGAGCGTTTTTATCAATCTGCTTGCGGGGAGTATTGTGCAGAAAAGAAGTAAGAAAAACCAGAAAAACCGTCCGCTCAAAAGAAGCGAAATGTCAATAAAAATATTGATGATCAAAATGATGAGGTCGGCAATGAATGACGGCTTGCTTGAAATATGCACCAAAGAAGTTCCGCTTGATTGTTCAAGTAACCGATTCAATTGTTTGCGTTTACGTTTACGCACGAGTACGACAATTAGCACAATCACGCCGACTGGTATCAGTAGAACAATCAAAATAAGCCAGATGAATGTGAAGCTGGTTTCGCCCTCCGTTGAGTCGCTGTACCAAATATATGTGTGGGTGTTGTTCCCTTGCCCATACCTATCGACGGTGATGGCGTTGTCGGTGAGGCGTATGTTCCAGTCTATACCGTTAACAATCAGCCTGTCGTTGACAGCTTGCCAATTATAGATCGTTCGAAAGCTTGACGGGCCATCCAACATAGTGCCATCTTCACGGAAAATGATACGCCAAGACGAAGAAGTCGCTTCCCAACGCCATGTACCGATGAGGTGTTTTTCAAGCGAAACTGGCGAAGGATCAATCGAATCAGTTGCACTTGCGACAATTGCCAGATTTGCGAGTAACATAATACCAACGAGCTTGAGCAACAGGATAGTTCTGATTGTTTTTTTCATTGTTTATCCACGACTAATATAAGTTTTCCCGTGCGCCCCAAGCCGAACGTTGGGACAAAGAATATCACTGTGAATTGTACCACATGGGCGGCGTAAAGTCTACCGCTCCATCACTCTGTCCACGTCAATCTAAATTATGTAATTAAATACAAACGTTATACGAGTTTTGTAGGTTGACGTGTCCCTACTACCTCCCTGTATTGCTCCGTTGGCAACTTTCCCTCTTGTGGCATTACAAATGCTCCCCTCTCTGTAAACGTGGTTTTTTACTTCCACTGCCTACTTTGAAGAGAGCATATCAACCCTCATCTCTCAAGCCTTGTGCTGTACAAATGAGGTTTTGCGCCGTACTTTGTGGTGCATCAAACTATCCTTGGAACACATAGCTCCACGTCATACCAGCTACTTGACGGTTATCAATGGTTAGCACACCGTCTGCGATGACAAAGCTCCAGCTTTCAATTTGGTATGTATCCAGCGACAGGATAAGCAAGTGGTCGTCACCTTCTACTGTCCAATCAAACTCTTCCATCTCTCCGTCAAAGCCGCGGAACCCTATGCCATCGGCATAAAACACATAGATATAGCTATCGTCTGCATCCCACGCCCAAGTACCTACGAAAACTTCAGGTTGGTGCAAATTGTCAAAGTCAATGTCAAGCAGAATATCCAACTCCTCTGCCGCATCCGGTTGCTCCGCCACATCCGGCTGCTCCAGCACTTCCGGTTGCTCTGGTACTTCTGGGCGCATGACTACTACATCATCACCAAAGGCGTGGTAGGTATAAGTGATAGAGTAGCTAACCGAAAAGCTCTGCCCGGCCAGTTCTTCCTCCTCAAAATCTTCGTCAAAGACCATTTCCATGATCATATCCATGGTAACGGCTAGGGGTTCGCCCTCTTCATCCACGGTGAGGATCAGCGTCAAATCTTCTGCGCCAAAGTCAAAGTCCATGCCAAACTCATCTAGCACGGCATAGGCTTGCTCTAAATTTTGGTTCATAAATTCGCCTACGGCGTCCCCGTCTACTATGATGGTGAACACGGTGTAATCCTCACCCTCGTAGAGTTCAACTTCTACAATATCGTCTAGCATAAACTCCGGCACCTGGTTCATGCTCTCCATTGTTTCCAGGGGTGAGAGGGCATCATCCATTTCATCCGCCAAGCCGGAGATGTACTGACCATCTATCAACATTACCGTGTCGATTAAAGTAAAGCCCTCCATTTCCATGAACATTTCCATATTCATGGCCGGCACACCGGGCATACCCATGTCCATGTCCATCTCCATGTACATTGTGACGTGGTCACCGTCTACAATCGCTTGCGATGTGCCAGTGGCAACTGTATGGAACGTCATGCCAAAAAAGCGCATATCCACGTCCATGACAAAATCAGAATCCCATGCACCGATTCGGGGCTCTCCTGCACTGCCGATGCGCTCTAGCCATGTCATATAGGCTGCAAAAGCGCGGTCTTCCGGAGTGCCTTCCTCTGCGCTACAGGCGGCCAGTGTAAGTACAAGTAGCAGGGCGACAAGCACCAGTCCAATCTTCTTTTTCATATTCTGTTTCCTCGATTTCTTTTATTTTCCAGACGATCTCAACTCGTCCGCTCTACACCGTGACACCACGATGCACAGCGGACGAGGCGACAAAACTGCTGCCCTTACAATCGCTACCAACTATAAAATCTTTACACTACCCACCGCAAAGGCAGACAACGAGCAAACCTATTCTACCACATCCACTGTTAAAAGTCCACTGCACCGCCCCTGCCGTGTGAGGTCTATATTTGTAGTCTATTCTTTTTCCGTGTCCTCCCGCACCGTAACCATAACCGCCAACGGCTCTGTTGTAGATTCTTCCGTCTCATGGCGGACTTCTACCTGATATGTCTCATTGCCGTTGGGGAACCAAGAGACCAGCACCAAATCCCCTTGTGCCAACTCTTCTTTATATGTCTGTCTGGCATTGTTCAAATAGAGTTTGGCCCCGTCACGGAGGCAGTAGAGGGAAACGAAAGCGCTGTTGGCAAGCTCTAACCGCTCTCCGCAATAGAGCAGATCAAACCGACCGCTTACCCCTTCGGCGGTGAGTAGGGTCATGTCTGTTCCATGGCCGGAACATGCGGTCTCCCAGTCGCCTAGGCTCACGTCTTGTTCGTATGGCCCCAACACTACATCGTGGGCGTCTTTGTGGGTCAGGTGTATCTCACCGTCTAGTAGGAGGGTTTGCCGCTTGAAACCGGGAAACGTACGGTAACAACCCCGCTCCACCACCCCGCGGTTGACCGCCACACGGAAGTCGAAGTCCATGTTTTGGTAGAGAGCGTCCTCCGGGTAGATATAAAGTTCCTCCGTATAGCCCCCTTCCCAGCGGACGGTTTTGTGGTGGCCGGTCTGGCGGCGTTCGTAGTGGAACACGGGGTTCACGGTATCACACCCCCGGAACCGCTCCGGCCGGGGCCGGAAGAGGAGGATATTGACACTGCATCCGATAACGATGCCAATCAGTGTATCCAGCGTGCGATTGAGTGCGTGTAAGACCGGCTCCATCTCTGCCGACATGGGGCTAAAGAGGATGATGGTATAGGTGGCAAGGCCGATGACGATGCTGTTTTCAATTTTCAATAAATTGCAGGCGAAGATATAGAGCACAATCCCAACAAAGGCCACAATTGCCGCCACAATCAGAGTCTGCTCTACATCTACTGCCGCCATGATGATCCCAGCGATACTGGCAAATGCGCCGCCCAGCAACGTGCCAAGGGCCCGATCCCGGCCCGCTTTCCACGACTTGTCCACCGAGTCCTGCACGCAGATAAAGACCGCAATACAAGCCAACGGCAACCCCTCTAGCCGGGCCAAGGGCAAGCCCTCTATCCGACCGACTAAGGTGTAGAGTACAATACAAATTGTGGCCGCCAAGGCAGTTTTGATGTTCCGCAACCCCGGATGGGGGATTTTTTGTAGTTTTTCTAAGTCTACCATGTCAGGTGCCACCTCATGGATTTAATATGCTCTATTTTATATGAAAAATGCCTTCTGGTCAACGGGCTTGTTCTGTGGTATTACGGTTGTTTTATAAACCGTTCATGCGCTACACGTCTCCTACGAGGGGCGAATACCTTGCGTGTGATAAGCCAGAGTGGTTCGTTTGGTTCTGGTGGGGGTGTGTTAAAGTGGTATTGTTGAAAAGAACGTCGTGGTGGAGTGCTACGGCGTTCTTCTTTTTTGGAGAGGATGATGATTATTAGGACATACGGATACATTCGGGTTTCCAGCATGGAGCAGAATGAGGACAGCTCCTCTTTCTTCAGGGCAGAGAAAAACGCCTCTGCAACAGCGTTATCATGAGGCGTTCCAGTCCGTGAAAATGGTTGGACAATCTTGTTCATGCGCAAAAGGTTCCGAAATGCCTTCGATGTATACTGACGCTTGTAAGCAAGCAGAGTGGCACATTCCGTTGCTGGGAAATATGGTTTGCCATTAAGCATCAGCACCTCGATTTTCCCAAACTCTTCATTTTGGAACACTTGAATTTGATTTTGTATAGACAACTTCCTCCTAGAATAAAATGCCCGCACGATGGCGGGTATGTAGAGATGTTGTCTTCGTTTGCGATTAGCACTATAATTGACACATGAATTGGCAGAGGTTTGTGTAAACGCTGTTTTGACTGGTTGGTAAAAGCATTGATTTTATTGGGTTTTGAGAAAAGTCCTATAAGGACACCTTCCACCAGTAAAAAAGTCGTCGATTTTTATCGACGGCTTTTTCTATGCCTTGTCTTGCAAAGAGTTGAGAGAGGTGGGAATACATGATGTTGATTTATTCGCTTTGTTTTAGTATGATGTGTATAATGAACTTATAGCTAGAACAGAAGCACGCAGCCTACTAAATTTCGAATGATAGCTATAATGTGAATTATTGGGAGAAACTTATGGGATTTCAAACAGTAAATGATATATCATCGTTTTGGGGAACCTTAGTTCCTCCGATTTTTCTTGGCATAATATCTATTTTGCTTTTCTTATGGGTCATAGGGAAAGAAAATCGCACAGCATTAATGAAACGATTTATTGATAAAGACAATAATCAATATGTCCTTCAAAATGGCATATATATTCCTAGAAATCAAACTATCCAAAGCGTTTTTTTACATAATCTTGCAAAAAAACTAGGGTTTTGGTCGATTAAACCATTGATGATAGTTTTTCTCATTGTGCTAATTTTCTTCGGTATCAACCAGATTTTGCTTCAAATTTTTCAGCCGCTGCTGATACAATTTCCTAGCCGACTTTTATACTCGTCAGGTGTCAGCGACTACACTATTGCACGCATATGGATGAACTATCCTCACGCCCAATCCTTAGAGCAGCTTTATTTTATAATAATGAATTTGACCGAAGATACAGTACGTGCGTCATCTGCGTTTCAATTTTCTGTTCAAGCCTTTATCAGGTTCAGCATAGTATGTTGCTTTGTAATGTTGTCTCGCATGGTCTTTAGACTAAAAAAACCGAAGTGGGTGAACAAGAGGGTTTATATGCGTCTGGTCGCGCTCATTTTTATTTTGGTAGTTTTTTTGATTGTCGCTTTGTTTTATAACATTCAAACAGTTAACAGCGAAGTCAGAAGCAGAAGCAATGAAGTGTTCCAGATTCTTGAAGAGAGGCATGACTCTATTACAGATTTGAGTTGGGAGATACAAAATATTAGAATTGAAAACTACCTAGCATCTATATGAACAGGAAAGGGAGCACCTTGGAGAAAATCTTTTTTACGGGGCTTTTGGTATAAGAAATAGACTTGAGGAAGCTATCACAAATGCCATTAGGGAATTTTACAGATTTTTTTCCAACCAATAATCCTATACTTCAGAAATATGGCGTGTTTATGATTGTGGTGACTAGAACTCAATGATTTGATGGATGCAGTCCATTTGAAAGCCTATAAAATACAGTAGTTTCAATAGTTTGGACAGTCCCCATCATTCAACTCCAACCAACCGAGGTGTTCTCAGCAGCATTAATTAAAATGCTGGCAAAAGCACCTCGATTTTTTGTCCGAACCCTGACCACATTACCGGCCTGCATACTACGAAACTGACTTTTGCGTGTGCGCCGCCCACTGGATACCCGCAGGATAAAAAAACCACCCGGCAGGGCAGAACAAGCCCCTAGCTTGTGCCGGACTAGAAAAGAGAACAAAAACATCCCCCATCCCTTGCCACATTCTCTTATGCCATGTATAATAAATCAAAACAAAAAAATGGAGACACCATGAAAACAAGCGATTTCCACTTCGATCTCCCACAAGAGCTTATCGCCCAAACCCCCTTAGAGCGGCGAGACGCATCTCGGTTACTTACCTTAGACAAGCTGACGGGGCAAACCGGGCACCATTTGTTTACAGACCTGCCGGATTTATTAAACCCCGGCGATTGTCTGGTGATGAACGACTCCCGCGTGATTCCCGCCCGACTGTTCGGCAAGCGGGAGAGCGGCGGTGCGGTAGAGCTGGTCTTACTGCAAGATTTGGGCGAGGGCCGCTGGCTCTCGTTAGCACGGCCCGGACGAAAAGTACGGCCGGGGGAGAAGCTAATCTTCGGTGACGGCGAACTCACCGCCACAGTGGAAGAGGTAGCCGAAGACGGCAACCGGGTGATTCAGTTCCACTACGAAGGGATTTTCTTAGAAGTATTAGAGCGTTTAGGCCGAGTGCCCTTACCGCCTTATATCACGGAAGAATTAGAGGATGCAGAACGCTATCAGACCGTTTATGCCAAAGCGCCGGGTTCGGCAGCGGCACCCACGGCGGGGCTCCACTTCACGCCGGAGTTGTTAAAGCGGCTGGAAGAACGAGGGATTGCACTGACCACGATCACGCTCCATGTAGGCCTCGGCACCTTCCGGCCGGTGAAAGCAGAGAACATTGAAGACCACCACATGCACGCCGAGTATTGCATCATTGAGCAAGCGGCGGCGGATACGATTAATCGAACACGAGCGGTAGGCGGCAAAGTGGTGTGTATCGGCACGACCTCTTGCCGCACCATTGAGTCACGGGCGGAGGCGGACGGGACAATATTGCCCTACGCCGGTTGGACCAATTGTTTCATCTATCCCGGCTACGAGTTTAAGTGCATGGACGGCCTGATTACCAATTTCCACCTGCCGGAGAGCACCTTGATTATGTTAGTGGCGGCCCTCGCCGGACGGGAACACGTCTTAGGGGCCTATAACGAGGCCGTAGCGAAGCGATACCGCTTCTTTTCCTTCGGCGATGCCATGTTGATACTTTGAGGAATTGATATAGTTCTTTCGGCAAAATTCGACATATTATTACAATTAATGATGGTTTTGGGAAATATCGGAAATAAATTGATAAAAATAATGAGAAATTCCTTGCAAAAGCCAGACATCTGTGATAAATTATTGTCACTAAACCCACATTTCCATCAATCGTGTCATGTTATGGTCGAACAAAAACAAGAATCAAGAAAAGGAGTGGCAGCATGGACAAAAAGATCAAGGTATTAGTGGCAGATCCCAGCGATGATTACAGAGGGATCGTGGCTGGCCAGTTTCAAAACGAAATTGACATGGAGCTGGTAGGAAGTACCGCCGACGGATTAGAGGCCCTGCGTCTCGCCGAGGAGACCCGACCGGATGTGTTGGTTTTGGACATTTTGCTTGCAAACCTAGACGGCCTAGATGTCCTGCGCCGTTTGGGAGAAATGGGGATGAAAACCGCCCCGATTGTGGTGTCCGGGTTTTACAAGGACAGCGTGATTACAGAAGCGTCCAGTTTAGGGGCCAGCTATTTTATGCTCAAGCCCTTCAATATGGGGACATTGTTAGAGAAAATTCGCAGTGTCACCGGGAAAATTACTCACCATCGTGAGATGTCAGACGTGGCCATGCACCAAGCTAGGGGCGAGAAGAGCCTAGAGCGGACAGTGACCGAAGTTATCCATGAAATCGGTGTCCCCGCCCATATTAAGGGATATAAGTATTTGCGAGAGGCGATTATGCTCACCGTGCGAGACATGGAAATCATCAACGCCGTGACAAAAGTACTGTACCCGGAGGTGGCCAAAAAGTTCAACACCACCCCGTCACGGGTGGAGCGGGCCATCCGTCACGCCATTGAGGTGGCGTGGGATCGAGGGGATTTAGAGGTGTTGCAAAAGTTCTTCGGCTATACGGTGTCAAACATAAAGGGTAAGCCCACTAACAGTGAGTTTATCGCCATGATTGCTGATCGGCTGAATTTACAGCGGAAGAATCATAATTATTAGGCACTTTGGGGCATACTGTAGCCATTGACAATGCGGGCGACAGCTAGTATACTATGGGCGACAAAGAGGCGTTGTCGGCCATACTGCACTCCGAATGCGGAACGAACATAACTGCCGACTTTGGCGGTTGTGTTCGTTTTCTTTTGAATTGTCATATTGTGGAATGGAGAATTATAAATACAATGAAAAAACAAATCCTAACCATTGCGGCCTTTGCACTGGCCGTTGCTCTGCTTCTGGGTGGTACGCTGTTTTTGGTGAACAGGGGGGATGTGCCAACCACTGTGGCACACGATACCGAGCAGTACCCTGCTTCTCCTGAACATCCTGTGTCTCCTGCATCCCCTGTACTCCCTGCGCTCCACATTACCTCGGACTATGACCCCTTTACCGTAGAGCGGAACTTTTGGCATGACGGCACGCTTACCCTGTCCGATACGGCGGAAGAGTATGCGTTTTCCGATGTAGATATCCGCATTCGGGGCAGAGGCAACAGCACTTGGCTGCGGGGTGCCGATAAACGCCCTCTGCGGATTCGGTTTGCAGAGGACAGACCATTCTTCGACTCTGGATACGCCCACAGGGACTGGATTTTGTTGGCCAACCACTTTGATGCGGCCCTTTTGCGGAATTACACGGCACTCTATTTGGCAAGTCAATTGGACAACTTAGATTTCACTCCATTTTCCCGCCATGTCCATTTATATGTAAATGGGGAATATATGGGTGTCTATCAACTGACTGATGAGCGGGACATCGGCTCCGGGCGGCTCCCGCTTACCTTCGACCCTGACCCTGCGGTTAGTGAGTATCTCTTTGAACTGGACGGCCACTTGGTGGGCTGGTTGGCAGAGGGGAATGTGGAAGGGGAGGATTTCTTTACTGTAGACGGCATGGCCTACGATATCCGGTTTCCCAACGATGACGACTGGGACGGGCATCTGGAGTATCTGCAAGCCTTTGTCCAGCGGGTCAGCGATACCATTCACTCCCGTGATTTTGCGGCCGTTGAAGCGCTGATTGACCTGCCCTCTCTTGTGGATTTCTATTTGGTGCAAGAGGTTACAAAAAATGCGGACGTGGGCATGTTCAGTGTGTTTATGACTCTCCGGGGACAGGGGGATGACCGCCGTCTGCATTTTGGCCCCGTCTGGGATTTTGACCGCTCTATCGGCAATATGCTCGACTGGCCGGAGCCGGAGGATATCTACGCCGCGTTCCAAAACGACTGGTTTGCCACATTGTTGGACATCCCGGAAATCTTCGATTTAGTGGCAGCGCGGTGGAATGAAATTCGAGATACAGCAATCAGCGGCACCATCGCCCATGTCCGTGACACGGCAGAGCGTTACGAGGCCGATTTCCAGCGCAACTTTGAACGGCACCCGCATATCTTAGGCAGGCCCCACCGACCCACGCCGGACAAATTATGGCGCATCGACAGTTTCATGGGCCATGTGGAGTATATGACCACTTGGTTAGAGACGAGAGTTGAGTGGTTAGACAACTTTTTCAACCAGCGGCCCAACGCACCCACCGGCTGGTTCTCGGAACGACATGACCGTCATTGGGCGCTGGTGCAATATCACACTTACGGCTATCCTGTCACCATGGTTATCGATGGGATAGTGCGGGATTTCCATCCATCGCCCATTTTACTTGATGGCCGGGCCATGGTTCCCCTGCACGAGATTGCGTCTGTATTCGGTTTAATTACCGACCTTAACCCGGAAACCGAAGTGCTTACCATAACGCGGGATGCGACCACGATTACCCACACCATAGGTGCCGATGTATTTACAGTAAATGGCGCAGATGTCGAATCCGACTCTGCTGTGGTGATTCGGGACTATGTGTATGTCCCGCTACGCACGATTGTAGATGCGTTGGGGTATCAGGTGGAATGGCACTCAGACGACCACACGATTGAAATTATACGGCATTGATTGCTCGGCAAACCAAACCCCCGCGGGTTCACACTGCGGGGGTTTTCGTTTGCTATAAGCTTGGTCTATCCTGTGCCCTCCTTACATACGTTGTAGGAAGGGGGGACAAGATGGAACACAGATACGAACATCAAACAAAACACCATTTTAGAACAGGACAACTTACCGTACTCCGCATGACAATATGCATGGTGCTCTTATGCACGGTTGGCGTGCTCCGTGCGTTTTTCCCGGATGCCACGGCGGCAGTCCGCACCACGGTACAGCCCTTAATGGAGGCGGAGTTAGACTACCGAACGGCCATCTCTGCCCTCGGTGAAACCCTGACAGGGGAGACGGGTATCATGGAAGTGTTGGGCGATATCTACATCCGTGCCTTCGGCAGCAGAGAGCCGGAAGATGTGATTGTTGCCGCCGAGGCAGAAGGAGCGAAAGCAGAGCCGGAATCCGCCCCCATGCCCGTGATGGAGATGTTCCCGCCCATTGAAGAGGTGATCCCGGCACCGACCCTGTCAGACATCTTCTCACCGCAGGAGGCGTATGCCCCGGAAGACACGCACACCCAGCCGGACGAGCCAGAGGCGGTGGAGGTGTTTTTGGCGCAACAGGCGGAGTTTTCTGCCTTTGCCCTCCCTGCCGGTGCCAGTTTTGCCTATGAGCCGCTGTATTTAGACTTCGTGGCCCCGGTGGCGGGGCCTGTGTCGTCGTCTTTCGGGTTCCGGCAACACCCGATTATGCGGGAGGTACGGTTCCACTTCGGTACCGATATTGCCGTCTACACTGGCACCCCGTTTGTAGCGTTCGCCAACGGACGGGTGGTGGCCGCTGGGGAGAATGACAGTTGGGGGAAGTATATCTTACTCTACCATGGCGGCGGGGTTTATACGCGCTATGCCCATGCCAGTGTTCAGTATGTCCGTGGTGGGGACACCGTTGCGCTGGGGCAGAGGATTGGCCGAGTGGGGGCCACCGGGGCCGCCACGGGGCCGCATTTGCATTTTGAGTTGCGGGTGGGTGGGGTTTATCGGAACCCGGAGTTTTATTTGGAGTTTTAGGGTTTTCTCTTGACCTTTTCCCTTTGCTATTCGGCGTTCCGCCGAGGATTTCTTGGCGGAGACCGCCAACTGGTCATGTCCTGCCGGACGGGCTTTCTTTTTGTCTCGCCAAAAAGAAACAAAAATGCGATTTAGGGGTTGCACCCCTAAAAACCCGCTAAGGGCTGTGGCTGGGCATGGCATAGGGCGGTGGTGTTGGTGTGCAGCGGTACTCTCCTACGGGTGTGGGTAGTCTGTGGTGCCACTGTCTTGTCATTTGAAGGGGCTCATGAGGGGATGGCATAGGGTCAAGAGAGTTTTGGTCTGGGCAAGATCAAGGGCGGGGGCAAAATGAATCTCCTAAGTGACGGAGAGTCTAGGACTCGAAAATGGGTAGTTGTTTGCAGGGGCGACTATCAGTCGCCCGACTTTTAATCGTGGATAATGCTTATACTATTCGATTATTTTCTTCTTGCCAAAATATTGAGTTAACATTAAAATCAATGCAGTACCCACCAAAATGCCATCCATAATTCCAAACGGCAAAAGATGCATCATTAACACTAATGAGATTATACAGTTTATCCCCGACAGTACAAAGCCCCACATTTTTCCATGCCATAGTGCAACCGCTCCAATTGAACGAAATATACCCCAGAAGAGACCTGCAATAACAAAATCAACAGAGGGTATATCAAATGGTAAAAACTCCGCAGGAGCAACCCCCATAAACCAAATGGGTAGCATTGAAAAAAAGCCGCTAACTTCAATTAAGGCGTGTATTAATATGATAATTACCGCTACTCTATATCGTTTCATTTTAACCTCGCTTAATATAAATACTCTACGTCTCCACAATCTTACCATACTTACGCCAAAAACACAATCCCACCGCCCGTGACCATTGGACTTTTGACGACTATTACATCCGGCTAGAGGCTATCGGCACCAGTGCAAGGCATAAGATGCAAAACCGTCGTCACTCGCCCTTGCCCTTTGGGGTACATAGGGGCGAAGCCCTTGTGTTGATTTTTTGCTTCTTTTTGTTCAACGACATACTACGAAACTTCCGTTTGCGAGTGTCCTTCTCGCAAATGGTTAGTTGAGTTAACACCCGTAGGGTGAAAAGAAGGCCCGTCCGGCAGGACATGACCAGTTGGCGGTCTCCGCCAAGAAACCCTCGGCGGCAACGCCGACAGAAAAGGTCAAGGGCACGGGACGCGCAGGGGCACGTCCCCTACAAAGGGGAAAAACACAACCAACAAACGAGGTGAACAATTGCAACCAGCTCGCATCACTATCTCCGGTGGGTTCATCACCCTAATCGCCATCCTGTACCTCTTCGACGCAAATAACCTACTGCCACTGCTGGCAATCACAGCCCTCGCCCACGAGCTGGGCCATGTCCTACTCATCTGGGCCTTGGGTGGCCGAGTACTGCGTCTGCATCTGGGGCTAGTGGGCTTGTGCATCGACTACGAGGGCCAAGGCATTGGCTATTTAGGCGAGGTGGCAATCGCCTTGGCGGGCCCCCTAGCAAACCTTGCGCTGGCCTACGGCGCATCCCTTTGGGGCCGCCACACAGGCGGTGAAACCGCATTTTTTCTAGCGGGCATCAGCCTAGGGGCGGCGGTGTTCAATCTGTTGCCCATCGGTCAACTGGACGGCGGTCGGGGGCTATACGGCATATTGGCCTATACCCTTGGCCCCGCAGTGGCCGGGCGAGTAGACCGGGTGCTGGGCGGGGTGCTGATTGTAGCGTTGTTTGCCGCTGGGCTGACGCTGTTTTTCTGGTCAGGCTGGAACTTTACCCTGCTGACAGCGGCAATCTGGTTACTCATCGGCTATTGTAAAAGCCGGGGAAGTGCGGTACAATATGCTGTAACACACTTCTAAAACTTGGAGAACAGTAGCAGATGAACGAGAAACTACAACGAATCTTGCCACGGGTACAAAAACCGGCCCGGTATGTGGGCGGGGAGTACGGGCAGATGACGAAAGACCCGGCAAATGTTCGGGTACGGTTGGGGCTTTGTTTCCCCGACACCTATGAAATTGCCATGAGTAACTTAGGCATCCATATTCTATACGGAATATTCAACGGCATGGACAGCGTCTGGTGTGAGCGGATATTTGCACCGGGTGCGGATATGGAGGCAGAACTGCGTGAGGCGGGAATATCCCTCTACGGGCTAGAGAGCGGCCAGTCTGCGGGGGAATTTGACATCTTGGGTTTTTCCTTGGGCTATGAGATGTCCTATACCACTGTGCTCAATATGCTAGACCTGATGGGTGTCCCCATCCGGGCCAGTGAGCGGGAAGGGCTTAGTCCCTTGGTCATTGCCGGGGGGACAAGCTGTTATAACCCGGAACCTGTGGCGGATTTTTTTGACCTGTTCGTGCTGGGCGAAGGGGAAGAGGTAGGGCCGGAACTGGTGGCCCTTTACGACAAAGCGAAGCTGGCCGGGTGGAGCAAGTCCGAATTTCTCCAAGCGGCGGCGCAGATTGCCGGGGTGTATGTGCCCAGCTTATACCATGTGGGGTACAATGCTGACGGCACCATCGCCGCAATTACACCAGAACCCGGCGCACCGGAGCGTGTGTCCAAGCGCATTGTGCAAGATATAGACAACGCATATTTCCCCGCAGAAGGATTGGTGCCCAGCACCGAAATCGTCCACGACCGGGTGGCCCTAGAGCTATTCCGGGGCTGTATCCGAGGGTGCCGGTTCTGTCAGGCGGGGTATATCTATCGCCCCGTGCGAGAGAAGTCACGAGATACTTTGGTCGAGCAGGGCAAGCGGGCTTTGGCGTACTCCGGGTATCAAGAAGCAACGCTATTGAGCCTGAGCACCAGCGATTACCGAGACCTCTCTGGTGTGTGTGACGGGCTGTTGGAATTTTGTGAGCCGAGGAAAATCGGTCTATCACTACCCAGTCTGCGGGCGGATAACTTCTCTATTGACCTGATGCGGCGGGTACAAAAAGTGCGAAAATCCAGCCTGACCTTTGCCCCGGAAGCGGGGAGCCAACGGCTTCGGGACACCATCAATAAAAACGTAACGGAAGAGGCGTTGTTAAACAGTCTGCAAGTGGCCTTTTCCGGCGGGTGGAGTGCGGTGAAACTCTACTTCATGCTGGGCCTGCCCACGGAGACGGACGAGGACGTGGTAGCCATTGCAGAGCTGGCCCATAAAATCCTTCGGGCATGGAAACAGCACGCCACCAACAAGAATCGGGGCGTACGGCTGACGGTGAGCACGTCTTGTTTCGTGCCAAAGGCCCACTCTGCGTTCCAGTGGGAGGCGCAGGTGAGCATGGAAGAGTATAGCCGCCGTGTGGCTCTGCTCAAAGAGAGCCTAACCAGTCGGGCCATCACCTACAACTGGCACGAGCCGGAGACCAGTTTCATTGAGGCGGTACTGTCCAGAGGCGACCGGCGATTAGGGCCGGTTATTGAACACGTTTGGCAAAACGGCGGACGGCTAGAGGGGTGGAGTGAGCATTTCAACCTAGACCGCTGGACTGCGGCCTTTGCCGCCACCGGCATTGACCCACATTGCTATGCAAACAGAGAGCGGGGCGAGGACGAGATACTTCCTTGGGCAATTCTCGACACTGGGGTAGACCAAAGTTATCTTTGGCAAGAACGACAAGCGGCCTATGCCCATCGATTGACCCCGGACTGCCGAGACACCTGCACCGCCTGCGGTGTGACACGACTGGGAATGGGGGTGGACTGCTGTGGCTAGACATCGACTGCGCTTTGAAAAGACAGGGCGGGCCAAATATCTGTCCCATCTGGATTTAATGCGAACCCTCCAGCGGGTGTTTCCCCGTGCGGGAGTGGCCATTCGCCATACGGAGGGGTTTAACCCCCATGCCTATATTTCTGTGGCCCTGCCGTCGTCTGTGGGGATGGAGAGTGATTGCGAGTTATTAGATTTTGAAGTTGTGGACGACACGCCCCTAGCCACCCTGCCGGAGCTGCTCACTGCCAAGTTGCCGGAGGGTATTCGGGTATTGAAAGCCTATGAGGCGCCGGGGAAAGTGAAAGAGCTAGTCTGGCTTCGTCTGACGGGGACGCTGGAGTATGATACAATAACGGACACCGCCGACATGGCACAGAAACTAGACACATTTTTTGCACAGCGGCCTCTATTTGTCACAAAGCTTAACAAGAAAAAAGAAGAGACCCAAGTAGACTTGGGCCCCATGATAAAAGAACTGACCTTCATCGCTGCGCCCCCCCACAAAGTGACCCTACACGCCGTAGTAGCGGCGCAGAACCCATCGCTCAATCCCAGCCTATTACTAGAGGCCCTGCGGCAGAGCGCACCGGAGCTGGCACCGGACTTTGCGGCGTTTGCGAGGGTAGAGGTGTATGATAAGGATATGCGGGTGTTTCGGTAGGGATTGCCTACCTCCGCCGATACACTTGGCCCGATACAGGCGAGCCTAATAACTCTGCTACCGTCACAAAGGTAAACCCTTCCGCCAGCAACAGATCTACCGCACGGATGGCGGCATCGATTGTGGTGGGCATGGTGTCGTGCATGAGGATAATGTCACCCTCTCTGATTCGCACACCGCTGGGGCCTACAAAGTGGCTCATGATGGCGCTTACGTTTTGCGTCTCCCAGTCTCTGGTGTCCACGGACCACAGGATAAGGGGATACCCAAACTCTGCGGCAACGGCTCGTGTTGTCGCATTGAACGAACCATAGGGCGGACGGAACGTAGTCGGCACGGCTCCTGTGGTCTGGTATATGATATTACGAGTCCTTGTTAACTCGTCCCGCATACGGACGGCGCTTACTTGGGCGAGGTTTGGGTGAGAGAACGTGTGGCACGCAATCTCGTGCCCTTCCGCTACCATCCGCCGGGCCAAATCCGGGCGGGCCGCCACTTGCCGTCCCAGAACATAAAAAGTGACCGGCACATTCCTGTCCCGCAGGGCGTTTAATAACCGTTCCGTGTGCAAACTGGGCCCATCGTCAAAGGTCAGGGCGATGCGTCTGCCGCCGGGCGGTGTCCCCGGCCCGAGATAGACCCACCGTAGCCCGAGCCATGTATTGATTTGCGCCCAGTTGCCGTTCTGGGCCAACAGTGTCACCACTTGCGGGCCAATCTGCGGCCCGCGAGTATTGCTGCCGGCGTAGGCAAACAGGTACAGGCTACGCCCTGTATACCGCCGATTTTCCCGTAAATAGGCCCACCGATTGCCGCTTCCTGTAGAGATGCGCGCCCAGCCGTCATCCCGGCGGAATATGATGTTCACCGTCTGCGGTACAAGGGTCTCTTGTACCTCGGCCCGGAAATTTGGCTCTAAATAGGTCAAAAACTGCCATGGAAATGTATGTGTTTCCGGCCCCAGATAGACCCATCTCAGCCCAAGCCATGTCCCAATTTGCGCCCAGTTGCCCTGTTCATCCGAGATTGTGACTACCTGCGGCCCGACTTTTGCCCCCTGATTGCCCTCTGGCTGGTCAAATAAGTATACATACCGGGCCAAATAGCGCATATTTGCCCGTAAATAGACCCAGCGTTCACCATTGGCGGTAGGAATCAGTGCCCAGCCGTCCCCACGCCGGTATAGAATGCCCACTGTCCGGGGGCTGTAACGTGTTTGTTCTGCCGCTCGGAAGTCCGGTTCTAGGTATGTAACAAACCGCCAAGGAATTACATGCTGTTCCAAAGGCTCACTCTCCCACGGTTGCCGCTCGAACTCAAATAGTTCAATCAGCCGCATTAGCATCACGGCGCATTCGGCTCTGGTGGCGGTTCCTTGGGGTCTGATTCTATCATTTGCGCCACGGATCAACTCACCGGACACTGCCCACGCCATAGCGTCCAGTGCCCAGCCGCTTACCTGTGCGGCATCGGAAAAGGCAGAAAGTCTCACGGAATCGGGGATGTCCATCCGATACCCTTGGTGTTGGGCATAGCGGTATAGCATGGTTACCAGTTGTTCTCGGGTCACATTGCGATGCGGAGCAAAATGTCCGCCCCCGACCCCGGTGGCGATGTGGTGTTGGTTCGCCCAAGCTATGGCGTTTGTATACCACTGTCCCGCTGTGACATCATGGAAGGGGAGGGGGGCGGTTGTGTCCGGCTCTCCCGCCATCCGATAGAGTACGGTTACCGCCATGGCACGGCTCATGCTATTGTTTGGCATAAATGCTGTGGTTGATGTGCCCCGCATCAGGTCATTTGCCGCCACGTATCGCACCGCATCGGAGAACCACCAACCCTGCCGGGCGACATCTGTAAAGGGGTTCTCAAAGGATGAGAGGGGTACGAGCCGTTGTATCGCACTACGCAGTGCGGTATATGCGGTGTCTATATCTCCTTGTGTTGCCTGTTGGTTGTCCGCCACTGTTTGGGCACGTTGCGCCGCTTGGGCTGCGGTTCGCCAAGTTACGTTGGTATAGGCCCGCCCGTCACGCTCTGCCATTTGGGTGATAAGGGTATGGAGTGATGTGCGGTCGATTCCTTGGTCGCCATCTGCTTGTGCTATGGGTGTATGGATACCTAGAAATAGGAGCAGTACCACGACAAACAATGCACCAAGCCACAAAAACTTCCTCACGAAAACGCCCCCAACTTTATGTATAGCGAAACAGACATGTTTCGACTGTATTCGTTTGGATTATACTGGATATCTGGTGTTGTGTCAAATAGAAAAGCCGCAAAGGGGGGGCCTTTGCGGCTTAGGTGTGTGGGCATTATAGTAGCCTCGTCTTTTTATAGGGGCGCCATCCTACTGTACCCCGAAGGTCAAGTCATTTCGCTCCTTATACTCTGCACTGGCGACAGGGCTCTCGCGCCGGATGTCATAGTCCTCGAAACCTACAAGGGCGGTGGTGCCGCTGGGGGGTGCTGTTCTTTTGTGTTTTAATATCCTAGTGCGTCATTCACTATAATTACTTTGATTCTGTTTTCGGTGAATTGTCCGGTGATGAGTACGAAGTCATTGCATATGCGTTGTTTGTGGTTACAATCAATACAGCGGCCCAGTGTGACGCAGGGGGTGTCTTTTTTGAGTCGGATGGCGTCCAATGGGGCTGCGATTTGTCTTGTTCGTTCGATGGCCGCTTCGACATTTGGTACAATCTTGTTGGTTCCGACTACAACAATGACTTGTTCAGGGCCATAAATCATGGGTGCAACACGGCTTCCGTTTCCGTCGATGTTAAACAGTTTTCCATCCATTGTGACTGCGCTGGTTCCTATAATAAATGTGTGGGCAGAAAAGTTCTTCAAATAGAGGGAACGCTTGTCCGCAGATGTCAAGCCGGGTTGGAACTTGTCGTGGAACACATAGTCGCCGTTTCTTAGAAACTCAAATACACCTGTCTGCTCTAAGGTAACGGAATCCCCGCTGCCGACAATAGTGCCTTTTGGGAGTAAATCTTGTAAAAGCCCGATCAGCTCTGTTGCATCAGCTACAAAATAGCCCGCCATGTTATTGCGCCCCAAGCTGTCTATGGTTGTCTGGATGGTTGTTTTCATAATGGCCCTCCTTGTGTTTATTCGTTATAACAATCCTGCGTCCAACAAGGCATCCGTCAACTGTGCAAACCCTTGTAAATCCAATGTCTCGCCCCGGATACGAGCGTCATGTCCCTGTGCCTCTAGTACCGCAATAAGTGCCCCTTTTGAGGCGTTCGGTAGGGCGGCAGTGAGGCAATTGACCAGAGTTTTTCGCCGTTGTGCAAAGGATGCCTTAATGACCCGGAACAGGGCCCCAGGGCCTGTGTCTACCGCTGGGGCTTCCCGTACCCGCAGGGTAATGACAGAGGAATGCACCTTCGGCTGGGGGTGAAAACATTCCGGCGGCACGTCAAAGAGAAGCGTAGGCTCGGTATAATAGGCCATGTAGAGGGAAAACGCACCGTAATCCGAACTCCCGGCGAGGGCCGCCACGCGCCTTGCCACCTCTCGCTGCACCATAACCGTAATCTGCCGGAACAGGCCGGAGTCAATGAGCAATGTCAGCACCGGGGTGGTGATGTTATAGGGTAAGTTCGCACAAACCACGGGGGTAAGGCCGGAAAACTGTTCTGCCACGAGAGCGGGCAGGTCAATTTTCATAATATCACCGGGGACGATTTGGACGTTATTGTGCTCTGCCAAGGTTTCACGGAGCACCGGGAGCAGAGAAGTGTCCAACTCCACCGCCGCCACCCGCTGGGCCCTTTGGGCCAGTTGCTCTGTCAAACACCCGATACCGGGGCCGATTTCCAACACGCCGGTGTGTTCGTCAATTCCGGCAGAGGCCGCAATCTCTTCCGGTACCCAAGGAGCGATGAGAAAATTTTGCCCCATGCTTTTAGAAAACCGAAACCCATGCCGGGCAAGCAGGGATTTGATGTGCTGTATATCGCATAAATTCAAGTTGGTTCACCGCCTAATTAGTGTGTACAAACAGTATACCGCCCTTCGCCTTGAGAATCAAGATAAAGGGCGGTTTTTGTATCCGTACAACAAACAGACTTACTTTTGGTTGAGAACACCGTTCTCCATATGAAACCGCTTGTCAGCGTACTCTGTGGTCTCCAACTCGTGGGTGACCATTAAAATGGCCGTCCCCTCGTCTGCCACGCGGCGGAAAATTTGTATGATTTCTTCGGTGGTTTCGGTATCTAGGTCGCCGGTGGGCTCGTCCACGAACAGGAAGCGGGGACGGTTGAGCATGGCCCGTGCGATAGCCACGCGCTTGAGTTGGCCGCCGGAAAGACGCTTGGGCAGTTTTCCGCCCTGTTTTTCTAAGCCGACTTGCTTGAGTAGCGCACGGGCCGTCTCCACAGAATCGCCCTCCCTTTTGGCCAGATAGAAGGGGAGCCGCACGTTGTCGAGCACAGAGAGGGTTGCCAAGATGCTAGACTGCTGCGGCACACAGCCGATGGTGGCGTTGCGATAGAGGGAAAGGGCTTCGTCAGACTGGTCGAAAATGTCCTTTCCGTCTAAGCGCACACTGCCCGATGTAGGTAGTGTGAGACCCGCCATGATATTAAGCAGTGTACTTTTTCCGCTGCCAGAGCGACCGGTAATACTGATGAACTCACCACTGGAGATGGAGAAGTTGACATCTTTCAGTGCGCCGAACATCTGCTCGCCTTGGGGGTATTCTTTTGTGAGATTCTGTACTTTGATGTTCATTTTACTCCCCCTCTCTCAGCGTTGTGTAGGTCTCTGCCCGGCTAATGCGGAAGGCGGAATACCCAGCGGATAACGGGCCAACGGCAAGTGCCACCACCAAGGCCACGGCCAAGAGCCGCAAGGACTCTAAAACGTGAGGCAAGAGGAGCGGCATACCCATCTGTGTGCCAATGCTTCGCCCGAAAGGAAAGACCACGAGGGAAGCGAGCACGATGCCGAATGCGGACCCTAGGGCACTGATGACCAAAGCTTCCATAAGCACGATGCCACCCAGTTTTTTCCGGGTTGCGCCCAGAATACGCAAGATGGCGAACTCTTTCTTCCGACCGCTTGCGATCACCGAGAACAGCACTGCCAAAATTAGCACCGCCATGATACCGAGCACGATGGTGATGGCACCAATCATGCCCGTGAAGAAACTCAAGTTTGCAGAAATGTTGGCAAACACGGCATTGCTTGCTACAAGGCCAGCGTCCGGCACGGCGTGTCGAATGCGCTGCAACACTTCGTCAACCTCATAATACGGCTCAACCCGTACCAGCACGGCGGAGGCTGCATCTGTAACGTTGATACCGCCAAGATCGTCATAGCCGATTTCAGCCGCAGTTGCAAGTGAGCGTGCGGTATCCATATTCACGAACACAGACGAGTCCATGCCTGTCGCTGTCCGCTCAAGCCGTGCGGCAACATGGAGAGAGATATCAAAGAATGTGATGGTATTGTTGGGGCCGATCATCACGTCACTGCCCACAATCACCTCCCCGTCCCCGATTTGACGCTGGATAAAGTGTGCAATCCAAGGTGTGACGACAAAGTCCGTGTCGTAATCAATGCCGATGACCTGTGTCGTTGTCGTACAGCAAGCAGCATCTGCCAGTGTCGCCAGATGAAGCTGTGTTGTAACACGGGCGACACCCGGTACGGTTGCTTGTTGTTCAACATCTTTGTGAAAGTAGAAATTAACTGGACTGCCGGCTAAGAGAACGTTTTCATAATCAGACTCACTGCCCAGTGGCACCACCGCAATGTCGGCCCCAAGGCGCGCTTCTAAGCTGTTGATCCCGTTGTCCAAACTCTGTGACAGCACAGCCCCGCCGAACAGGGCAAAGGCCATGATGGCAACGACAAGAATGAGTGCTGCCGTCCGCCCCGGTTTTCCGCTGAGGTTATGGTAGGAAATCCTAGATGTTGTGAGAGGTTTCCGCGTCTTCTTCATCCTCATCCGCCTCCTGTTTAGCCAGCACGAACACGCTGACCAAAGATACAGCCGTCATTACGCCGCCCATGATAATAGAAAAGGGAAGGAACCCATCCACACACCTATGGACGACGCAAACACCTGTCGCCACGGTTGGAATCAAAAGGAACACGATGCCAGCCAGAACGACTGCCATGTTCAGCCCTAAGGCAATCGCTTTTACTTTTCTGAACACAAGCATCAAAACACCTGAAATGCCAATCATGCTGGCTACGCCGCTGAGAACTCTCATTGTAAAGATACAGCGCATGGGTCGAGGCGCTGCTGGCATTGTGTGGTAACAGGGGTAGAACATGCCCGTCAAGAAACCAAGCATTGTCAGTGAACCCAGCACAACGAAAAGGATGCCGATGATGTCTTGTTTCCTGATTTCTTTTGCGTGGCCAACCAGAAACAGGATGAGTCCAAGCAGGCTAACAGCCCCGCCAATGCTGGCGATGATTCTTACCGTGTCGAGATGCAACGGAATTTCACCGGGCCGCCAATCCGGTTCAACGGGTTCGCCCGTAGCAACATGTTCAAAAATATAATCGGTGTAAGAGAACACGCCTAAAGACACACCCGCAACAACCAGTACGCCAAGTATGATAAGTAAGATTGCAAATTTTTTCATTTTAAATAGAACCTCCAAAAAAGTGTAATGTTTTTCAAGTTAAGGTCTTAAAAAAGGGCGCAATAATGCTAGGTTCCGCACGAAAAGAACCTAGCTTATTTCACCTACGCTTTGGGAGGTTCAAAAATAAAGTTGCAACAATCTCTATAGTGAAACAGGCTGATACAAACCGCATTGTCTATTGTTGCCGCCACAAAGCAATATGTACACATAGGGGGCGGGTAGAGCGCAAAACAGCAACCGGCCACCTCAGAGATTTCACAACAGGGTAACTCTTCCAATAACACCAGCTCGTCCACACAACAGGGGTCTAATTGTGGCATGGGGCTTGTAGCGGCGGCCTGATGAGAAGAGAACAAGACAAGAGCGATTGCAAACATAACCAGGATTGCAATCGGTTTCTGCATATGAAGGATGTTGTTGCGCTGTTCCATATGTTCGCCCTTCAATATAAAAAGTACATTACCGATTCAGTATAACGATAAAATCGGTTGTTGTCAAACTTGAGGCCGTAATACAGGGAGATTAGTTTTTAGTTAACAATACTATTTTGCAACATAGTAATTGTTCATATCGGCAAAATGCATAATGAACAGTAGTTTTGCTTGCGAAATATAAATAACACATGTAAAATGTATATGAAAACTTTGACAGACCGCACGGTCTGTTATGTATGTAATGACAACCAAGTCTAAATGTTAAGGAGCAGGAAGGAAATTTTTGGGAGGGGAAAACTGTTTTGTGCAATTTGAAAAGTCCGCTATTAAAATCCACCATAAAAGGAGAAGAAAAATGCTAAAATCCGCAAAGAAAAGTATCGCAATGATTCTATCAGTAGTTATGATGCTAGGTGTACTATCGGCGTTCCCGGCTATGCCAGCCCATGCCGCACCGGAGGACGGCTTGATTTTCCACTTGGATTTCGACAATAATACCACAACGCCCCAAGTCGGCCAAGCAACCCAGCACGGAACGTGGCCGGGGGGTGCCTTTGACGAAGGCGTGGGCGGCGGTCGTGCCGCTGTGCTTACATCGGGCAGATGGTTATCCCTTATGGGCGAAGGCGGTGCGCCCCTGCTTGCAGGGCTTACGGAATATACCGCCTCCCTGTGGTTCAACCGCACTGACAGAGCCGCCTCTTGGTGGTTTTTCGCCGCACCGAACGCAAACCCGCAAACGTGGCAGAACGAGCATTACGTGGGCTTGCTCTCTGGTTACGGCGGGGCGGGTTCTGACAACCTGATGTATCAGCGTTTCCTTGCTGGACGTGGTGCGCCCAGCTCCACGGCTACCGCCCCGCACATGCCCCTCAATGAATGGGTCCATGCCGTGGTGGTTCACCGAGGGGATTCTTCAACCATCTACATAGACGGCAATGAGGTTACGACCATTGCGGGCAACGCTCCGCTGACATCCATATTGGGAGGGTCTCCTGTGGTGCAAATTGGCAGGGCCAACTGGGGCGGTGGCGGTGAATTTGCCAGAGGCCGAGTGGATGATATTCGGGTGTATAACCGCGCTCTGTCCAGCCAAGAGGTGTTAAGCCTGTATGCGGAACACGTTCCCGCTATCAACTTGGTGGAAATCCCCAACGTATTGCCCGGTGATTTTGAGTTGCCTACTACGGTTATTGGTGAAGCTGTGACCTGGACTGCGTCTGACCCGGCGGTTCTCGCTGCCGATGGCAGAACCATAGTTGCAGGTGCGACCGACAGGCAGGTGGTGCTTACGGCAACCACCGACAGCCAGTCACGTACCTTTGCGGTGACGATACTGGGGCCTGATTCCCGAGCGGTTTTCGCATACACCACGGCAATGGGCGGTTTGCGGCGGGGTGCGTCGATGCATCTTGCCATGGAAATTGCCGGGGAAGTTACGCCGCTGAACTTTAACTTGGGCGTACTTTACGCCAATGCGCAACGCGGGTTTCCAGCCGGAATCGGTTCCGACTGGCTTCAAGACTTTCGCTTAGACCGGCGGGTCATGCTCAATCCGTGGATATTCCGCATGTCTGACGGCACAATCGGTGTGGTTGCGCAAAATGCATTCGGGCTTGGTGGGCAGGAGGGACAACCAGCGGATATGGGCCAGCTTTCCTTCTGGACAACGGATGACCTTATCAATTTCGACTGGCATGGCTTAGTAACTGTCGCCGCAGGCGAGCATATCACGAGTCCGCAGGTTTTCTATGAAAACGGGCAATATTACATAACTTGGATGAATGGAGCACAAGTACGCCAAAGTTCGGCTGCATCGTGGGACATGCCGGGTTACAATCCCACGTTCAGGCAGCCTGCGAATACGACAACCTTCACACCGGCGGCAGATTCCACCCGTGCCCGCGCTTTTCCCGGACAGAATGTTGACGGTGGCGTGGTTTCCTGCGGGTTTTCGGTAACCGCCGCCGAGGCGCAATACCTGTCGAGACGGCTCATTGAAGTTAAAAATTACCGCATAGAGCCTATTGATGCTGTGATTGAGCTTGGCGTGGGTGACACGTTCTCACAAGATGCGCTTCCCGAGACAATTCGGGCTTATTACACCGATACATCGACCAACGACATCCCAATCGTATGGGACGAAGGCGACATTGCGGCTATAGACACAGCGGAAGAGGGGTTCTTCACCATCCGTGGTCAAGCGGCGGTTTCGGATTATCCTTTCCCGATTATACCGGCACGGGCCGATCCGTCTGTGGTTTTATTTGAAGGCATGTATTATTTCATCGCCACCCGTGACACATTTGTAATGCCCTATGGGTTCCAGCGGGTGTTCCAGCTTCGTGGTTCGGAAACCCTATCGGGACTTGCCACAGCACCGGATGTGACCCTCTACTGCTGGCAGGATTTTAACAGAGATTTCCACAGCAGCAGCGGAATTTTCCGTCCCAATTTCTGGACAACAGATGAGCCCAATGGCGGCAATTTCTGGGCACCGGAACTGCAAGTGATAGACGGTCAGTTGCGGATCCTTTCTGCGATATCACCGAACCACCATTGGGGTAATGTGCAGAGCATTATCATGACACTTGAAGCGGACGGCGACCCCCTGAACCGTGATGATTGGAGCCGCCCCTACTGGATTTTACAGCAAGACGGCGTTACCCCCCTTACGGCAAACGCCGCCGGGGACAGTGTGGGCATATCTCTGGACATGTCCTATCTGTATGAAAACGGTGTCCACTACTACATTTGGTCTGCCCGACATGTTGGCGGCGGTGCGCCCTTCAATGAAAGCGATGCCAATCTTACCATCGCCACCTTCTGCCCCACTGATCCGACGGTGCTCACCTCCGACCCCGTTATATTGACCCGCCCGATGCCTTCATGGGCCAATGTTTCTCCCGGCTCCCCTGTTGATGAAGGGCCCTTTGTGCTGAGAAGCCCGGAAGGCCGGATATTCATGGCTGTCTCTGGAAGCGGCACCGACGAGACATACGCTATCACCTTCATGGAAGCCCGGCCCGGAACAGATGCTGAATACGGTGTTGCGCATTTGCTCGATCCGGGGAATTGGACGAGGGGGAACTTCCCTGTGTTGGCCACCAGACATTTACAGCCGCCTGAACGGCCCCAAACGGCACCCTGGGTGCAGCCTGGGCCGGGCCATAATACCTTCGTCAGAGACGAATTCGGCCGTGATGTCATTGTGTTCCACAGCGGGACAGGCGGCTCTTATCGACACACCGGTTTCCGTACCGTGCATTGGGGCTACGGCGGCTATCCGATTCTCTACATGACAGCCGACCGTTACCTGTTGCCACAGTATCGTGAGGTAACCGTGGAGGTCTTTGTTGGCGATTCACCATTCTCTGAAATTTCATTGCCTGCAAGGCTTCCCCATGGGTTTGTTCTGCCCACGACATCCCGTGGACAGGCCGTTATTTGGAGTGCGTCCCCTGCGGATGTTCTCGCTGAAGACGGACGCACCATTGTAGGCGGCGAATACGAGCGTGAGGCGATTTTGACTGCGCAAATCGGCACCGAGACACGGGGTTTCACGAGAATCATCCTGCCTGTGCCCGCCGCTGAAGTGATGGTCTACACCACGAACAGGTTCGCAGGGCATCAGGTTCGCAACAGGAACCTGCACTTAGCCATGGAAATCGATGGTGTGATGACACCGCTGAATTTCAACCACCCCATACTATTCACCGAATGTACGCCCTATATCTCTGCTGCGTTCCCCCGCCGCAACTACACATCGGGAACCTCTTGGGGCATGATAAACCCGTGGCTGTTCCGCATGTCTGACGGTACAATCGGACTTGTGGGTCAGCGTACAAACCATAACAACAACACGGACACCGCCAGCGGGCAATTATTGTTCTACACAACGACAGACCTAGAACGCTTCGAGCGGCACGGTGATGCAGAGGGCCTTGTGCAACTCGTGACAGGCCAAAGCATTGCCCAGCCCCAAGTCGCTTTCGACTCTGATCTTGATCGCTATATCATTTCGTGGATGGTGGGCGCGACCCAGCATGAGGCATCCACGGCTGATTGGATAGTGTTCACTTCCTACGGTGCCCGCACAACGAAAGTGCGCACGCCGCAACCCGATTCCCAAGGGGTTCTCGGGGCGATCCCCAGCCAGATGTTCGAGCTTACCCGAGAAGAAGCGGAGTTTGTCTTGCATAAGTACGGTGAAACTCGAAACACCCATATAGACCCCGTAGAAGACATTACCGCCCCAGTCGGTACGCCCATCGCATTTGATGAGCTGCCATGGCTTACCGCTCATTACACAGACACCTCCACAGGCGAAGTGCCTGTGGTTTGGGATGAAAACGTCTTCAATGCCATCGACTGGAACACGCCGGGCGTGTATCAGATTCCGGGCGTGGCCCAAGTGGGGGATTGGCCTTGGCCGTTTATCATGGATCGTGCCGACCCCACCATCATCCGCTACAAAGGTGCCCAAGATGACGACTATTATTTCTATTTCGTCGCCACCTATGACACTGCACACCCTCCTGTCGGAAATATCAACCGTATACGTGACGGTTCCGGGTATCAAGAGCGCATCAATATCCGCCGTTCGCGCACCCTTGAGGGACTTGCCGGTGCGGAAGAGCGCAGTATCTTCATCTGTGAGCGCTACCTGAAATGGGCGCCGGAGCTACACGTAGTTGACGGTAGGCTTTCGCTGCTCTTCGCCATCGGCACGGGCTGGGATACGGTTCAGTCGCACATCATGACTCTCCGTGACGGCGGCGACCCCATGAATCGGGACGACTGGAACCCGCCGGTTATGGTCACGAAATCAGTAGGCGCAACCGGCGGACATGCCCCCAACACCACCTTTGATGTGGCGAATTATGCCAATCGCATCGCCGCACCTTACGGCTTCGCCATAGACATGACCTACTTCCAAATTGACGGCGTGTCGTACTACATGTGGTCTCAGCGGCCAGAAACGCCGATTCATTCGCCTCCGAACCAGACGTTTAATTCCCGTGCGGTGCAGATGATTGCACCAGTAGACCCGGCGAACTCTGCCAGAATACTGGGCGAGCCCATTCAGATCAACGAGCCGCTGTTCGGCTGGACGGGTTCCATAGACGAGGGCGCATTCATGCTCCGAGGCCCAGCAGACGAGTACGGCAGGCAACGTGAATTCATCATGTTCTGCGGCTCTGGTGTTGGTGAGATGTATTCCATCGGTGTGTTGGAATTTACAGGCGACCCCATGAACCCAGAAAACCGAGACCCCTTGAATAGTGACCACTGGTTACGCACACAACGCCCGATTCTCACCCGTGACCGGGTGGAAGGTCAGTACGCAACCGGACACGCATCGTTTATCCAAGACGAGTTCGGCCGGGATATCATTGTGTTCCACGCCCGGGACAGTGCCACTGAAAGTGACCATTATGGGCGGCACACGCTATTGCGGGTGGTGCATTGGGGCTTTGACGGTATGCCGGTGCTCTACATGACTCCTGACCGCCTGCTTCTGCCGCAATACCGCAATCCGGTGTTGACGATAGTTGTGGGTGATGACACCCCGCAGGCACGCGCAACGGGCGATGCAAATATGATGCGGGCACAGGTTCCGGTGGAACTGATCGAACATATCACTCTGCCATTGGTTGGCCCCAACGGATCAACCGTGGCATGGCAATCGTCAAATGAAAACCTAGTAACCGCTCACGACCTCGCAGGTGATGTCGTACAGCGTGCGGGTATTGTTAACCGCAACGAAGGTGGCCCTGTGGTGCTGACCGCCACCGCCACGTACCACGGCGCAGCGGCAAACGCCGTGATGAACACAACGGTTCGGACAGCTGCTCCTTGTCCTGAAGACCTAGATGTACATGGCGGCTACCTCTATGCGTTCTTCCGGGGATCGATTTTCGGCCTGCATGAGGAAGAGCAGGTTCACTTTGCCATTTCCGAAGACGGGCTGAACTGGCGTGAGCTAAACGGAAATCGCCCTGTGATTACATCCCACATGGGAACCGGCGGTCTGCGTGACATGCACATGCTGCGGATTCCTGGCAACGACAAAGTGTACCTCATTGCCACCGACCTGAACGTTTTCCGTGGCCTCGCAGGCGGAAGTAACTGGGGCAACTTCAACCAGCGCGGCAGTCGGAGCATCATGGTGTGGGAATCTTATGATCTTGTGAATTGGAGCCCGCAGCGCAAAGTGCAAGTGGCTTCTGACGACATGGGTTGTGCTTGGGCACCGGAAGCGATTTACGACCCGTATACGGGAGAATATCTGGTGTATTTCTCAGCACCCACCGCTGAACGGGGCTGGAACAACGGTGTCTGGGTGGTAAGAACCCGGGATTTCGTTAACTTCTCAGAGCCGGAACTGTTCGTTGGTGAAAACAATGCCCGCCGTATCGACACCACAATGGCGCAAGGCGATGACGGCAGGTTTTTCCGGCTGACGAAGAACGAAGACAGCCAGCGCATGATCATGGAAGCCGCCGACAGGCCCCAAGGCCTGTGGGCACCGGTGACCAGCAATATCGGTGATGTTCCGGGTGTGGAAGGCCCCGCCATGTTCAGGCAGGTTCAGGAAGATCGGTGGGTCGTCATGCTTGACCAATACGCCGCTGCTGGTAACCCGGGGTTCATCCCCTTTGTGACGGATCGGCTTGAGGGGGACAATGTGCAGTTCACTCCGGTTCCCGCCGGAGAGTTCAGAATGCCCCACGGAGCCAAACACGGCGGAATCATTCCGATCACTAGGACGGAATTCGATGCGATTATGGCGCAATGGGGGCCGTATCCGGATATACCGCTTAGTGAAGGCCCTGCCCTCCACTGGACGTTTGACGACAATATGCCGGACGGCAGAATCACCGATGTAAGCGGTAACGGCAACCACGGGTTCGCCCGGGGTAACGCAACCGCCCCCGCAGTCACTGACAGGGGCCGGGTGCTTGACCTGCCCGGCGGCACGGCTCCGGCATTTGCTCAGTTCCCCATCGGGTTCTTTGACAACCGAGAAAATGCGACGATTTCATTCGATGTGTTCAACAGGGCGGCCACTGGCAACCGCATGGAATTCCATGTGGGCAACCGTGACATACTAAGCCGCATGTATCTGCGCCTGCGCTCGAACGAGGTACATTTCGCTCAGGGCTTAAACGACTACCCCACCCAGCGGTCGATAACTGTGCCCGGTGCCAACCCCATAAATGTATGGACGAACTTCACCATCGTGATGGAAGGGAACCGCGTACGGCTGTATCGTGACGGCGAGAGAATCGGCTCTGAGCGTACCGATATGCTTACATTTGCCCAATTCGGAATCGACCTGTTTGGCACCTTGGGCTACTCGCCCTACGGCGGCGATCCGTACTCTAACGCCCAGTTCGACAACGTGAAGGTGTTCTGGAATGCCATGACCAGCGACGAAGTTTACAATATGCTTAATCCCGCCATGTACGAGGTGCGTTACACGGTAACAGGCACGTTGGCTCCTGTGAGCTTTACACCTGCTGACCCATCGACACTGAACCACGAAGCGCAGACGGGCACGACCGTAACGGTAGCCCCCAAGTTGGAGACTGCGGAGACAACGCACGAGAGCGTACCGGGTACATGGGCGTTTAGTGGTTGGACGACGACAGACGCAACAGTTGACGAAGGCGGCGAGTTCACGATGCCTAGGCAGGATGTGGTGTTCACCGGGCAATGGGTATTTACCCCGGCGGCTGAGGAAATAACGGTGATCTTCGACCTCAACCCCGACAATGACCCCGATACGGACTCTGCGGTTATCCCGCCGCAGACAATTCTTGTTGGCGAGACAGTTGACGAGCCGCTACCTGAGCCAACCCGAGAGGGTTATGTTTTCCAGAGCTGGCATCGCGAGACGGAAGGGCACCTGATATTGAATGAGCGGGGCGCAGCACGCCTCGAACTCTTTGACTTTGCGACACCACTATATGCAGACACGACACTTGTCGCGGTATGGGAGCCACTGGTATCTGGAGATCACACGATCACCTGGGCGCTTGTTGGCGGGGCATGGTCTGGAGAGTTCACGCCGCCTGCGACAGTGGCGGACGGTGGCACCATAGCTGCCATCGCAGAGGCGGATCTCCCGACCCGTGACGGGTTCACGTTCGCCGGCTGGGCGCCTGAGCTTCCGCTAGAAGGCGT
>WRBE01000025.1 GCA_009779845.1 Oscillospiraceae bacterium | reverse complement strand
GGCCCGCCTGTGTATGTGCCCGGCGACAATGGAGAACCCGGCGACTACGAGCGTCCGAACGTGCCGGAAGATACTGACGAAGAACCCGTAAACGTCGAGCAGTTGTTGCCGCCAGTGATTGCGAAGACATCAAGCTACACTGCCCCGCTACGTGTGGGCGATGACGTGACATACACGCTGACGTTGACGAATCCGAACGCAGTTGCGTTGAACAACCGCCTGATTGTAGACAACCTAGCCAACGGCGCACTGGCCGCAGATTTGGCGACAGTGACGGTAACCCCAACAACCGCACTGGTGGGCACTCCTGCAATCGTGGATGGCCGGTTAGAGTTGGTAGTAAACATCCCGGCGAACGGCGCAGTTGTGACATTTGATGCAGAAGTACTGCAAACTGGTACGGTGACGAACCTTGGTTCCGTCTACGGCCCGCCTGTATACGTGCCCGGAGATAATGGAGAACCCGGCGACTACGAGCGTCCGAACGTGCCGGAAGATACTGACGAAGAGCCTGTGGACGTTGAGCAGTTGTTGCCGCCAGTGATTGCGAAGACATCCGAGTACACCGCCCCGCTACGTGTGGGTGATGACGTGACATACACGTTGACGTTGACGAATCCGAACGCAGTGGCGTTGAACAACCGTCTGATTGTAGACAACTTGGCAAATGGCGCACTAGCCGCAGATTTGGCGACAGTGGTAGTGACCCCTGCGACGGCGTTGGTGGGTACTCCCGCAATCGTGGATGGCCGTTTAGAGCTGGTAGTAAACATCCCGGCAAACGGCGTAACCGTGACATTTGAAGCAGAAGTGTTGCAACCCGGTACGGTGACGAACCTTGGTTCCGTCTACGGCCCGCCTGTATACGTACCCGGAGACAACGGTGAGCCCGGTGACTACGAGCGTCCGGACGAGCCGGAAGATACGGACGAAGAGCCTGTAGATGTTGAGCAGTTGTTGCCGCCAGTGATTGCAAAGACATCAAGCTACACTGCCCCGCTACGTGTGGGCGATGACGTGACGTACACGTTGACATTGACAAACCCGAACGCAGTAGCATTGAACAACCGTCTGATTGTAGACAACTTGGCAAATGGCGCACTAGCTGCAGATTTGGCGACAGTGGTAGTAACCCCCGCTACGGCGTTGGTGGGTGCTCCTGCAATCGTGGATGGTCGCTTGGAGTTGGTAGTGAATATCCCGGCGACTGGCGTAACCGTGACATTTGAAGCAGAAGTACTGCAACCCGGTACCGTGACGAATCTCGGTTCCGTCTACGGCCCACCTGTATACGTGCCCGGTGACAATGGTGAGCCCGGTGACTACGAGCGCCCGAACGTGCCGGAAGATACAGACGAAGAGCCTGTAGATGTTGAGCAGTTGTTACCACCTGTGATGGCGAAGACATCCGAGTACACCGCCCCATTGCGTGTGGGTGATGACGTGACGTACACGTTGACATTGACAAACCCGAACGCAGTGGCACTGAACAACCGCCTAATTGTAGACAACTTGGCAAATGGCGCACTAGTCGCAGATTTGGCGACAGTGGTAGTAACCCCTGCTACGGCGTTGGTGGGTACTCCGCAGTTGGTAGACGGTCGGTTAGAGCTGGTAGTGAACATTCCAGCGACTGGCGTAACCGTGACGTTTGAAGCGGAAGTGCTGCAACCCGGTACGGTGACGAATCTCGGTTCCGTCTATGGCCCGCCTGTATACGTGCCCGGAGATAATGGGGAGCCCGGCGACTACGAGCGCCCGGACGAGCCAGAAGATACGGACGAAGAGCCTGTGGACGTTGAGCAGTTGTTGCCGCCAGTGATGGCGAAGACATCAAGCTACACTGCCCCGCTACGTGTGGGCGATGACGTGACATACACGTTGACATTGACGAATCCAAACGCAGTGGCACTGAATAACCGTCTGATTGTAGACAATTTGGCGAACGGCGCACTAGTCGCAGATTTGGCGACAGTGGTAGTGACCCCTGCAACAGCGTTGGTCGGCACGCCGCAGTTGGTAGACGGTCGGTTAGAGTTGGTAGTAAACATCCCGGCAAACGGCGTAACCGTGACATTTGAAGCAGAAGTACTGCAACCCGGTACCGTGACGAACCTCGGTTCCGTATATGGCCCGCCTGTGTACGTGCCCGGAGATAATGGAGAACCCGGTGACTACGAGCGTCCGGACGAGCCAGAAGATACAGACGAAGAGCCTGTGGATGTTGAGCAGCCATCTACCTTTGAGCCAGAGCCTGGTGTTGAGATTGTGAAGAGTACAAATGTCCCGGCGGATACGGCGGTTCGTGTAGGAGACACGGTGACGTATACCATCCGTGTGACGAACACAGGAAACGTGGCACTTACCGATCTTGTAGTGCTCGATCCCCTACCGATACACCTTACAAACCCAAGAGTCCTAGCCTTGCCAGCAGAAGCAGTGGGCGGCTTCGCAGAGAACACATTGCGTGTGGAACTTGCAAGCTTGGCACCCGGTGCGTATGTGGAGATTACCTTCGTGGCGATGGTAGCGGCAGGCACCCCGGCGGGCCCGCTTGTGAACGAGGCAACCGTTCGCTCTGAAATGCACGATAGAGATGATACCGATACGGCAACGGTGACGGTTGAAAATCCGTTCTCACCGTACCACAATTCATTCATCATTGGTCGGCCTACTGGAAACATCTACCCCCGCGACAACATCACCCGGTCTGAGGTCGCAGCAGTATTCTTCCGCTTGTTGAGTGATGACTTCCGCATCGAAATGTGGAGCCAAGAGAACCCATTCCCCGATGTGACCGGTGACCGCTGGTTCAACAACGAGGTTTCTACCATAACAAATGCGGGCGTTATCCATGGTCTACCGGACGGCACCTTCGGGCCGGCTCGCGCAATCACCCGTGCTGAGGTTACGGCCATTGTCGCACGATTCTTCAATGAGCAAGAGGACATAGAAGAGGAAGTGTTCACTGACATTACCGGGCACTGGGCAGAGGGGTACATCAACAGCCTAGCCCACTTCGGCTGGATTGAAGGTCCCGGAGATGGCACCTTTAGACCCAACCAACTGTTAACCAGAGCAGAGTTTGCAGCGATTATCAATCGGATGCTAAACCGGCTCCCGGAAGATATTGGCGCACTACTTGACGGTCGCACACGCTGGCCGGACAAGACAAACCCCAACGCATGGTATTATCTGTATCTGCAAGAGGCCAGCCATTCTACCGAGTTTGAGCGTCTAGAGAATGGGTACCTTACCTGGACGGCGATTTTGCCGCACATTGACTGGTCGCTTCTCAGCAGACCGGATTCGCGTCCGGATGACATCATGGTTGCGAGAAACAGATGAGTAAGGCAGACCGCTAGCAACAAGTAACGTTTCCGTACGCATACGGGGTGCCGACTTATGGCATCCCGTATGCAATGCTTAAGGAATATTGAAATAGGATGGAGCAGGATATGAAATTTCAAAAATCTACAGGCTATGCACTTCGTATTTTAGGCTATCTCCACAACTACACCTCGAGTTCGAGTGGCAGTGGCGATATGCCCACAGCGCAAACAATTTCTGAGGCGGTTGGCATTACATACCCATATTTCATCAAAATTGCCAACCAACTGAAAAAGAACGGAATGATAGGCTCAGTCCAAGGGCGGAATGGCGGTTATCAAATGGCAAAACCTGCCTGCGAAATTAGCGTATATGACGTAGTTTTGGCAGTGGAGGGAGAGCTGAAGATCAGTGACTGTCTTGCGGTGGACACGCAATGCAATCGGAGTGCGGAGCACTGCACGATGCAAGGGTATTTCCGTGAGGTGCGCCTGTTGTTGATTGACAAGCTGTCCAGCAAGAAAATTGCAGACCTTGGTACGGTATAGTAAACTAGAAAAGGAGGAAACGGATGCAGATACAGGTTATCACAGACCATGCAATACGGATTCTACAATATCTACATAAGCACCAAGGTGCGCACAAGGCACAGATTATTGCGGAAGCAGTCGGCATTACGCCCCCACTCTTCACGAGAATAGCGGCTCGACTAAAAAGTAACGGCTTCGTTATCCAAGTTCCGGGGCGGAACGGCGGCTATACGCTGGGGAGGCCAGCGATAGAAATCAGTTTCTACGATGTGTTTTTAGCCACAGAAGGAGAACTATGCATCAGTCAGCGCTTAAAAAACGACGGCGAATATGAGAATGAGTGTTGTAAAGTGCGCAATTTTCTCCAGACGCTACAGGGCAACATGGTAGAGGATATGTTGGGTACAAGTATAGCCGATTTGGTGTAACGAGATGCGATAGAGTAATATAAATATGAGAAGAAATCAAGTAGCCTGCCCCTAATCAGAATATTGGGGGCAGGCTGTATTGTTTGTTTTTCTAGTGGTGTGAATGCTGACAGCGCCTTTGAAAAAGGAACTGAGACAAGGGCCGGGCAACTGATCATCGTCCCCCCTATCCTAACGCCCCCAACACCTCACGAGCCAGCGTCAGCAAATGGTTCATATCCTCCACGTTGGCCACGTTATACCCCGTGTGTAAATTCCGCACCGGGGCGGCGAGGGCCGCCACACCAGCACCCCCGGCGGCACGCTGGAAGCTTGCCCCGTCTGTCCCCCCGGCGATGACGTTTTTTGTCTGCCACGGGATGCCTAGGCGATCCGCGAGGGCCGTGATTTGCGCATAAAGCGTGCGGTCATACACAGTGCCGTGATCCATGAAAGGAATTACCACACCCTTTCCCACCCGGCAAACCTGCTTGTCTGGTGTCACGCCGGGGAGGTCGGCGGCGGTGGTGCCCTCTAGGATAATGGCAATATCCGGCTGTATCCGAAAAGCGGCGGGCATCGCACCCCGGAGGCCGATTTCTTCTTGGACGGTGAAGACAAAATGGGCGTCAAACGGCAAGTCTTCTTCCATGAGCGCAAGCATCACCGCACAGCCCACTCGATTGTCAATGGCGCGGGCGGCAAGATGATTCCCCATCCGAAATGCGGTGGTGGCAAAGACTGCTGTGTCGCCGAGGTGGATGAGGTGACCTGCGGTTTCTGCATCGGACACGCCGATGTCGATGTATAAATCCGCTACCTCCGGCACCCGTTTGCGCTCGTCCGGTGTGGTGAGGTGGACGGGCTTGAGGCCGATGATGCCCGGTATCCGATCTGGGCCGACAGCCACACGCTTGCCGAGTATCACCCGGCGGTCAATACCGCCAACGGTGGCAAATTTCAAATACCCTTCGTCCGTGATGGCGGTGACGATAAAGCCCACCTCGTCCATGTGGGCGGCGAAGAGGATGGTCTTGTCCGATGTCCGGCGGCCTTGTTTGAATACGATGACATTCCCCATGGCATCCACTGTGCAGGCATGGGGGTTACAGTGTTCCAATATATAACCCCGCACCGCCCCTTCGTCCCCGGACACACCGGGCAGGGTGCTGAGTGCTTCCAAGTGACTAAGCATGGTCGGCTCCTCCCAAAAACGCTGTGAGTAAGGAGGCCACCGCCTCAATATCAGCGAGAGTTACAAGTTCCGTGGCGCTGTGCATATACCGCAGGGGCAGACTGATTAACGCCGTGGCCACCCCATGGCGTGACACCTGTCCCATATCCGCTGTGGTGGAACTTTTGCCGGACAGCACTTCCATCTGATAAGGAATGCTGTGCGCTTTGGCTAGGGAAACAAGACGGCTGGTCAAGTCCCGGTTCAGCACCGGGCCAATGCCAATGGCGGCACCGCCGCCAAAGGTTACGGTCTGTTCTGGCTTTGCATCTGGCACATGGCCGAAGGTCACATCAAGGGTAACACAGATGTCCGGCTCTAGGGCAAATAATCCCGGCTGTACGCCACGGAGACCCAACTCTTCCTGTGTGCTGAACAGAACCGTGAGGTCAATATCTAACGCCTTGGGCAAGCGGGACAGCGCCAACAGCACCGCCGCCATAGATGCCCGATTGTCTAAGGATTTGCCGGAAAAGAGACCGTCACCCATGGTCATGGGCACTGTGTCAAACACCACGGGGGTGCCCAGTGGGATTTTTTTGGCTTCATCCTCATTAAGTCCTATATCCAGCGCTAAGTCCTCGATCTTCGGCACCTCGTCCATGGCCGATTTCGACAACACATGGGGCGGCATACAGGCCACAACTCCCGTCTGGGACGGGGTGGTGAGAACTTGTAACCGTGCACCCGGCAGGTGTCGGGGGTCTACGCTGCCTAGCGGGGCAAGGGTGAGGAATCCAGACTTCTGCCCAGTGACCACAAAGCCAACTTCGTCTAAATGGGCCTCCACTAGCACTTTTTTCGCTTCTGGGTTCCGGTTGGGTCGCCTGCCGATGACATTGCCTAAGGCATCGGTGTAGACTTCTTCCATATAAGGCGTGAGCAGTTCTACCGCCAAAGCTGCCGCGTGCCCCTCCGCTCCCGCTGGGCCGGGTGCTGCGGAGAGGGCGGTTAAGGTGGTTACCAAATCCATATCCGCTACTCCAATTCCCAAACGAGTTGCTTGAACAGCTTGCCCCGTTCGTCAAAATTCTTAAACTGGTCAAAGGACGCACACGCCGGGGAGAGGATTACCACATCCCCCTCCTGTGCGATCCGATGGGCGGCACGGACACAGGCGGCTAGGTCGTCGCAGAGGGAAATTTCCACCTGGCTTTCCTCAGCCCCCGGTGCCCCTTCTACGCTGGCCTCGATTTGCTTTGCCGTGTGGCCGGTGAGAAATAAGTGCCGCACCCGCAGGCTGATTTCTTCGCCCAGCTCGTCAAAAGGAATCTGCTTATCATAGCCCCCGGCAATGAGAATCACCTTCTGGTCAAAGGACCGGAGCCCCGCAATGGTCCGGGTGGGAGAGGATGCGATAGAGTCGTTATAATACGCCACCCCATGGAGAGAGCGGACGAACTCAATCCGATGCTCGACCCCCGCAAATTCTGCGGCCACTTTCCGCCAAACTTCCACCGGCACAAGCCCCTCGGTGGCGGCGAAGGCGGCCAGATAATTGTCCACATTATGAATCCCCGGCAGGGCAATGTCACGTCGCCGGATGATGGCGGTTTCCTCCCCGCCGTGGGCCATCCAGAGGGTGCCGTCTAACAGGAAAAACCCGTCCTCTAACTTTGTATGCCGGCTAAAATATGTCACATGGCCCCTTGCCTTGGGGCCGAAATTTACGGTGATGTCATTGTCGTGGTTGATGACCAAACGACCGGTTTCTGCTTGGTGCAGATAGATATTCTCCTTGGCGGCGATATATTCCGCCATGGACTTGTGTACGTCTAAATGATTGGGGAACATGTTGGTCACCACCGCAATCTGGGGGCTGGTGGTGGCGGTCATGAGTTGGAAGGAACTAAGCTCCACCACGCAAATATCTTGGGGTGCAATGTTGTCCACGTCAGGCAAAAGCGGACGACCGATATTGCCGCCTAAGTGTACCCGATACCCCGCCTCTTCCAATAGCCGGGCGATAATGGTGGTGGTGGTGGTTTTCCCGTCACTGCCAGTGACCCCGATGATGGGGCAAGGGGCAAGGTCAAGGAACACTTCCATCTCACTGGTCAAAGTCGCCCCCCGGCGCACCAAGTCTGTAATCTCTGGGATATCTGGTCGGATGCCCGGTGAGCGGAACACCGTGTCCGCTTCCAAATCTTCCAGATAAGACTGGCCGAGGCGCAACGTAACCCCAAGTTCCTCCAACTCGTCAGCCAACGGGCCTAAATCCTCCCGGCTCACCTTGTCACATGCAGTAACATGCGCCCCTGCACCAGCCAAGAGCCGGATCAGAGGTGTGTTACTCACGCCGATGCCTAACACAACGCATCGGTTTCCTGTTTGGGTTTTTAGATACGCTTGCAACTTGCTGTTCATGAAAGCCACCTCGCAATTTGGGGTTGTTATACCGTAGGGTGCATAGTGCCGCAGCGGTATATGCATTTCAATCACGTATAGTGACCGCTTGCAGTCATTATACCACGGTTTATCTCGCTTCACAAGATTGTGCGATGCAGCGTTAGGCGCAATGCACCAAATCAGCCATAGGCATTCCAGAGGGGTACCTGAACTCGTCCATTTAGAACCCGTTTTGCCAAAGATAAATGTCCAATAAAATGCAAAAATCCCTCAAGGCTTGATGTTTGCCTTGAGGGATTCGTTTTACTTATCGTCTGCGCTGACCGTTTTTGTCAAACTTTTTTCTCAATGCTAGTTCGGTGGGTATGATGGACAAAACCACAGTAACCACTGTCGCGATTGCCGACACCATCAAGAGCAAAGCAGGCTCAAGCGTAAATACGCCACGCACGACAAGTAGTATGCCTACGATAGAGAGGGCAGTTAAGATAAAACCAAACACAATCATTAACTTTCCCCAATATCTATGTGCGAACACCCAAGTATCTTGATTTTTACAGGCCAGAGACGTCCTATAGCCAATAAACCAATGTACTTTCCTTGGCAAACCTATTCGTGTAAAAAGACCAAACACTAAAACAAAGAGCGGTAGTACTGTGGTCACTAAGTTTGCGCGTACAACTTCCCATAATTCCATTCTGCATTCCTCCAAGCTATAAATTTCTTGCACATCCCAAGTTTAACAAAAAATCCCCCCTCTGCGCATTTTTGCAGTAACTATCAGGATTTTTGTAGCAACTATACAATCAGCCTCCAAATTGGCCTGTTCGTAGGCTTTGATTTGCTTTTGGTGGTACACAATGGTAAAATACGAAAAGAATGAGACAGGGATTGAGGGGTCTGTTATGGTGCTGATGATTGCCATCTGTGATGATGAAATAACCATAGGTGCGGAACTGGAACGCACCTTGATAGAGATATTCGGTCAGCAAAAGGTCGAATATGAAATTGATGTGTTTTTTACCGGAGAGGACTTATGCCGAAAGATGGAAGCCGGGGCGCACTATGATTTGATTTTCCTCGATATTGAGTTTGCCAAAGAGGAAGCAAACGGCGTGGAAGTCGGACGGTTGATTCGTGATGTGCATCAAAACCACCTCGCCTCCATCGTCTATATTTCATGGGAGAAGAAATACGCCTTGGACTTGTTTGACACACAGTCCTTTCATTTCCTGCTCAAGCCTTTGGAGCGTGGAAAATCGAGGAAGTCAATCGAGGAAGTCATCAGAAAGTATCTAAAGATTTCAGGGCTTTGGGCTGGGGAATTCACATATAAAAAAGGTCATGACACATGCAAGGTACAGATAAAAGAATTAGGGTCAAGACACTGACAGGGGATGTTCACGGAAATTTTCAAGAAAGAACTGATACAAATCAAGCTCTCTGTGATTGAAGCGAAACTCAGTTTCTAGCAAATGAAGTTGGAACGATTTCTGTGTACACTTTCCCATCTCGTTTATACAAACCGAACACGATCGTTTTTCCGCTGGCACCGCGCCCACGTTTCCCTTTGACATGGCGTGCACCGAAATAGCTTTCATCGGCTTCAAATTCCCCGATTGCGAAGTCGGAAGGGCGTTCATATTCGGCAATTTGCCACCGGATGGCAGCGTACAAACGATTCACAGCATTGCGACTAATGCCTGAAAGTTCCGCTGTTTGCGTGGCAGTTAAGTCCAAAGAAAAGCCCTTCACAACAAGGCGAAATCGTGCTTCAGATATTTTCCAACGATGCACATACTTGTTTTTCATTGAATCACCTTCCGTTGAAGTCTATTCCATCAACCTGTCGGTGTCAAGTCCCTTTCTTTTGTTCGTGCCTTGCTTTTTCGGCGGGGGCTGAACTACATTTATATACTGTGGAATCAAACATAAGCGTCGGGCACACTTCCGTAAATAAAGCGAGCAGAAAGCGGAATAAACCGTTTTCTGCTCATTTTTCATGCCGATTTATAAGCCAGAAAAACAATTCGCAAAATTTTTCAATTAAATGCTTTGGACTTTGATTGGAGGCCAGAATATGCCAAAAGTCGATAAGGGACATTTTGAAGAAAAGGCAAATAAAATCGTAGATGCCGCAATCAGGGTTTGCAAAACAAAGCCAGCCTACGCCGTGACCCTGCGGGATGTAGTAAAAGAGAGCGGGGTTAGCCAAGGAGGGATGTACTGCTACTTTTCCAGCATTGATGAAATTTTTGCAGAAATTCTAAATCGTGCTTACAGCGAATTTCAGCTCGGCGATGCCATTGACGAAGTATTCCAAAGCAACAAGCCGTTGCACGAAGTAATCATAGACGCTTTTGCATTGCTGGGACAGTTAGCAGATGGCATGGTTGCCCAATATGGGAAATTGCTTTACGAGATAAGCGACATCTACGCCAATGAGCCGGAGAGAGTGGTGAAGATTATAGACAGGATTCGGGTCACAAATGATACCAACGCAGTGGTTGGAAGGATTATGACACTCATTGAAGCAAACATTGCAAGCGGTACATTCAATCCGATGATGCCGAAAGAGCATATTTTATTGCTTATCGGAGTTATGATTCAAGGGATTACGAAAACAGTTACCTTTTCTCAAAATGCCGAAATGTTAAAAGCACAAACCGGCGTAACAGAGGAGTACACAACAGCACAGGGTATGATGAAAGTTCTAGCACAAACAATACTTCGGTTAATTGAGACCGATAACAGTGAGGAGAAATAAAAATGGGAATTAACTTTGGATTTAACGAATTGGATCAGGCATTTGCTTTTTTCATGGACTTACTGCCTATCCTTCTACCAGTCTTACTGCTTGGGGCAGTGATTGTAATTGTAGCCCTAGTCAATCTTTTCAAAAAGGCTCTGCCATTCCAAGACAAAATTCTATGGCTGATTATTATTTTAGTAGTGCAACTACTAGGCCCAATCATCTATTTGGCAGTAGGGTCGAAAATGCTAGATGATAAAGTAGCAAATCGAGAGGAGAACAGACACTAGATGAACGCAATCGAAACAAGAGGACTGACAAAACAGTTTGGCGCATATAAGGCAGTCAATGAATTAAATTTAAGTGTGCCAGCCGGCTCCATCTGTGGCTTTTTGGGAAGAAACGGGGCAGGTAAAACAACAACAATCAAAATGCTTGTCGGGCTTGCAAAGCCCACCAGCGGTTCAATCTCACTTATGGGAACAAAGCGAAAGTTTGGCTATTGTGACAATTCAAATATCGGCTATCTGCCGGACGTTCCGAATTTCTATGGTTACATGACTGCCGCGGAATATCTCGACTTCTGCGGGCGGCTCTACAATACAGACAATAAAAAACGCCGGAGTAGAGTGGATGAATTACTCAAACAGGTAGATTTGTTTGGCACCAAGACCCGCATTGCAGGGTTTTCAAGAGGTATGAAGCAACGGCTCGGCATTGCACAAGCCTTAATGAACGAACCAGATGTCATTTTCTTGGACGAGCCGGTCAGCGCACTTGACCCCATCGGACGGCATGAACTCATTAACATAGTCCGCTCCCTGCGGGGCTCGGTAACGGTGTTTTTGTCTACGCATATCCTGTCAGATGTGGAAAATGTTTGTGACTATGCTTTGATTATTGAAAAAGGGAAATTGCTTGTAGAAGATACGGTAGAAAATATCAAGAAGCAACACGCAACGGATACAGCAAACATAAAGCTCTACTCTGCGGCGGATAGCGGAAAATTTACGACACTCATGCAAACTCAACCAAAGCTAACTGTGGAAGAACTTGAACCTTCCGAATTTCTCGTGCGTGGCATGGAACTTCATGAACTTAACAAGCAGATTCTCCCAGCTTTAGCCCAAGCGGACATTGCGATTGAAAGCTATCATGCGCATGTGCCATCGTTAGAGGATATTTTCTTGGAGGTGACGAAACATGCATAGTTTTCTCGTGTTTTTACAAAAGGAGTTTGCGGAGCAATTGCGAACAAAGCGGCTTTTCATACTAATCTGTTTCTTTGCCTTTTTTGGTTTTGCTGCCCCTGTTTTAACTCGATATATGCAGGACATCATTAACGCAACGGCTGGAGCCGCAGCAATGGCATTTGAAATGCCACCCACAACTTGGGTTGACAGTTGGGCTCAATTTTATAGTCTTTTTGGACAACTTGGTGCGCTCGGGGTTATTATGTTGTTTATGGGCTGTATCTCTGGGGAGAAACAGAGCGGCTCTGCCGCTTTGACCCTGACAAAGAATATTTCACACACAAGCTTTGTCATGGCGAAGTTTATTTCCATGGCTGTCCTGCTCATCATTTCATTCGCTCTCGCCGTAGGTATCGCCTATGGATATACCTACTTCTTGTTTGGTTATGCCGGTAGCTTGGCAGGCGTGTTGCTTGGGGCTACTACCTATGGCTTGTCTCTGATTGCACTGCTCGGACTCATCGTGCTTTCTAGTGCGCTGACAAAGAGCAGTGTAGCCAGTGCAATGATGGCGTTCGGTGCCTTTATTTTCTTCTTTGTCGTGGCGCAGAACATACCGGGAATCCACGCTTGGATGCCGGGCACGTTGGCTGGGCAACCCCTTGTGTTGCTGGCAGGCGAAGAACTACAACTTACATCTGTTTTTGGAGCATTGGGCTTGACGGTTTTGTGTCTGATTGGTGCGATACACACCTTGAAAAAGCAAGAGATTTAGGGCAAACTGGAAATAGAGATTTTATATTTTTTAATATCATTTCAAGAGTATTTGAGGACAGCTTGCAATCAGCTCTGCATTCACAAGAAAGAGAGTATTACTTTGCCCAGTGCCAGCTTATGCAGGAATCAGTAGACAAAATGAAAGCATATAGGCACGATGTAAAACTGCATTTGGCGGCACTCAAAGATTTTACTGCAGACAACAAAGAGGCAACGGAGTATCTGAATACGCTCTTAGGTGACGTAGAAGAAAGTGAAGTGTACAGCGACATGGGGAATATCGCCTTTGACAGCATAATCAATTTCAAGATAAAAGACGTTGTAGCCAAGCACATCAATTTCCAGTTGAGCATATTTATTCCCCCTGCTCTGAATATTGAAGTCGCCGATGTGGTGACCATTCTCGGCAACCTCTTAGACAATGCGTTTGACGCTGTAGAAAAAGTTGAGGACAAGATGATCAGGCTAACTGTTGAAGTGAACAGGGGTGTCTTGTTTATAAAAATGGAGAACACCTATGACGGTATAATGAAATATGTGGATGGAAAACATGAAGCAAAACAAGCAATCACCACGCGAAAAGATGGTGACGGCCACGGTTATGGGTTGCGTAATATCCAAAAATCCGTAGAAAAGTATGATGGGTAGGTGGACATCAGCCATGAGGGCAATATGTTTTCGGTGAATATTTTGATGTATGTGGAGGATGTGAAGGTATAAATTTCTTTGTCCTCTTAATTCATTGCAAAACCTTGGATTTCCAATGGATACATAGGATTGTACTTTAAACTAATTCGTGGTATAATAGAAATAATTTCAATCGAAACTCATACAGATAGGATGTGGGCACCCTTGCAACAACCATCATTTCACATTCAACTATCCAAAATCGTGGAGAATTTCAACATGGAAGTTGTCCACCGGGCGGAGGATTTTGACACCATCCGAGTAGAGACCGCGGAGCTGAATCGACCGGGACTGCAACTGGTAGGGTTTTATGACTACTTTTCCCCGGCACGGCTCCAGATATTGGGTATGGTAGAGACCACATTTTTAAAAACGCTATCCGCAACTGCCCGGAAAGAAGTCTTTACCCGGTTGTTCGCCACAAAGATTCCGGCCCTCATCCTCTGTCGGGACGAGGCATCCGTTCCCGTTTGCCCAGAGTGTGTTGAGGCCGCCGTAGAACAGGGCATCACCATTCTGCGGACCGATCGGGAGACCAGCGACTTTATGGCGGCGTGTATCGCATTCCTCAATATAGAGCTGGCCCCCCGCATGACCCGCCACGGGGTGTTGGTGGAGGTTTATGGCGAAGGGATATTACTCTTCGGTGAGAGCGGCGTGGGCAAAAGTGAGGCCGCCATTGAGTTGGTCAAGCGGGGCCACCGCCTGATTGCGGACGATGCGGTAGAACTGCGCCGCACCTCCGACACTGCTTTGGTGGGGACAGCACCGGAGAGTATTCGGCACTATATTGAACTCCGGGGCTTGGGGATTATTGATGTCCGGCGGTTGTTTGGGATCGGTGCGGTCAAGATTTCGGAGAAGGTGGACTTAGTAATCCAGTTAGAAATTTGGAAAGATGACACCGTCTATGACCGGCTGGGAATCGACCAGAATACCATGGAACTGTTGGGGATTAACGTGCCGTGCCTTACCGTCCCGGTACGGCCGGGGCGGAACTTAGCGGCCATTATTGAGGTGGCGGCCATGAACAACAGACAGAAGCGGATGGGATATAACTCTGCCATTGAGTTTACCAAACAGCTTAACCAGTATTTTGAGGCCAATGCGGCAAGTTTAGACTAGGGGTAAGTATTATATGCAGGAGATTTTAGCACAACTGACCCAAGCAGGCATCCCTTTTTTAGAGCATGAGCCCTTAGCCCGCCATACCTCGTTTCGCATCGGCGGCCCTGTCCGGGCACTGGTGTTGCCGCAGAGTGAAGCAGAATTGGTACAGGCAACAGAACTTCTTCGCCATGCGGGAGAGGTGCCTTTGATTATTGGCAACGGCAGTAACTTGTTGGCGGTTGATACACCCATTGACCGGATTGCCATGAAAACCTATGACGGGGTATCGGCCCTAAAGCGGTTAGAGGGGGACACCATCTACGCCGCCAGTGGCACATTGTTGGCACGGGTGGCGGTCTTTGCCAGAGAGCAGGGGCTTGTGGGGTTAGAGTTTGCTCATGGCATCCCCGGCACGCTGGGCGGGGCGGTATATATGAACGCCGGAGCCTATGGTGGCGAGATGGGGCAAGTGGTGACCTGTGTACACTATTTGGATACGCAACAAGAACGCCAAACAGCCCAAGGGGCAGAATTGGATTTTTCTTACCGCCACAGTCCGTTTTGTGATAATCCGGACGTTCTGATTTTAGGGGCCGAGCTTACCCTCACCCCTGGTGACCCGGCAGAAATTCAGGCAAAAATGGACGAGCTGGCCGCCAAACGCCGCACCAGCCAGCCCTTAGAGTTCCCCAGCGGTGGCAGTACGTTTAAGCGGCCCAAAACAGGCTATGCCGCCGCCCTGATTGACGAGGCGGGTTTAAAAGGATATGCAATTGGCGGCGCGCAGGTGTCGGAAAAACACGCCGGGTTTGTGATCAATCGAGGTGGTGCAACGTGTGATGATGTATTGCGGTTGATGGCGCATATACAAGAGAGGGTACTACAGCGAACAGGGGTCGAGTTGGAGGCTGAGGTGAAGTTGGTATGGTAGGCAGGCCGCCCCATGCGGATTGCGGACAAAAAGGAGATTGTTGTGTTAGGCTATTTGTTTGTAGAGCTGCTCAAAAGGCTGGTAGATTGGTTTGAAAAAACTCGTTTAGGCAAAAAGTTTTCTTCTAAGGTTGACAAGGTTGAGAGAAAGTTTGAAAAGAAGTATGAGAAACGCTTCGGTCGAAAAAAGGGCGATCCGATTCGAGTTGCTTTGAAGGAAATGTGGATAGGTATTACAGGTGTTGTAGTGTTTGGAGGACTTCATGTTCTTTTGTGGGTGTTTACCGATGAAACGACGACATGGAGGTCGCACCTTATCTTCGGCCTTCTTGTCTTAGTCGGCATTGTTTTGATTTTTGGTAGCGTCAGTGAGAAGATTTTCATGAAAGACGATCATCTCATTTATCGGACGCTCTGGCGGAAAACACACAGAATTCCTGATCGAAGCCTCCGAGGGTTCAAACGGATGAATAAAAAATTCTCTATCCTCACCAATGAAAAAGAGTATAAAGTCATTTCGGATATGATGGAAGGCATAGATGAGTTGCAAGAGCTTTGCCTGTCTCACATTGAGAAAAACAAACGGTATCATGAGACCTATGTAAACATTGTGGTTGAACCGGGAGTGGAATAACCAACACCACCAGAAAGGGGCACAATTATGGAATTCGTAGTCATCTCCGGCATCAGCGGGGCCGGTAAAAGCCAAGCGGCGGATATATTAGAGGATTTGGGATTTTACTGCGTGGATAACCTGCCGGCGGCCTTGATTCCTCGGTTTGCAGAGCTGGCGTTGTCCGCCCGTGGTCAGTATGAGCGGGTGGCGTTGGTGACAGATGCTCGCAGTCAAGAAGGATTTGATGTGCTGTTTGCCGCCTTGGACGAGATGGTCGCTATGGGTTGCCCCTATCAAATCCTGTTCATGGACGCCTCCATAGAAACCCTAGTGCGCCGGTTCAAAGAGACCCGGCGGCGGCACCCCCTAGACCCCGGTGGTCGTGGATTAGAAGAAGCCATCCGGCAGGAAAAGCATCAACTGTTACCTGTTCGGGATCGGGCAAACTTTATTGTGGACACCACAGGGCTTACCCTTGGACAGTTACAGCGCAAGTTGTTCCAGCTATTTATGGCGGCCGAAAGCAATGACAAGCCGATCCATGTAAACGTGGTAGCCTTCGGGTTTAAGTACGGAATCCCCATGGACTCTGACCTAGTGTTCGATGTACGCTATTTGCCAAACCCCTTCTACCTAGACGAGTTGCGTCCGCAGACGGGGTTGGATAAGCCTGTCCGAGAATTCGTGTTCTCCCATCCCCAAGCGGTAACATTTATGCGGCACTTAAATGAGATGGTGAGTTTTTTGCTGCCACTATATATGGAAGAGGGCAAGCCGTCTTTGACCATCTCCATCGGCTGTACCGGCGGGCGGCACCGCAGTGTGGCCCTAGCCGCCGCCCTGACCGAAGGAATCGCCGTGCAGGGCTATATGGTAGAGCAGATTAACCGTGATATTGAAAAGAAAATGTTATAGCCGAAGAAGTAGAGAGGGCGTTCCATGAGTTTTTCCGCCGATGTAAAATCTGAGCTGACCAAGTTGCCTGTCGGCAAACGCTGTTGTGCCGTAGCGGAATGCTACGGCATTTTCCTCTATGCCAGCACGTTTAACCACCGGGAAATCCGGGTGATTACGGAAAGCCTCGCCTTTGGGGCACGGTTGGAAGAGCTGTTGCAACGAGGGTTTGGCGTCCAGTTGGATTCCCGGCCGGCCCAAGGGGCACAGAAGGGGTCTTATATGATAGACGACCCAAAAAAACTTCGCCGAATTGCGGACACCGTGGGGTATGACCTAAACACCCATCTGTCCCACGCCATTAACTTTAGTCTGTTAGAAGAACCCTGTTGTACCATCCGTTTTCTCCGAGGTGCATTTTCGGCTGGAGGTTCGGTCACTGCCCCAGAGAAGGGGTACCATTTGGAGTTTGTCACCCGCCATAAAAGCGTGTCAGGCGGGCTGTTCTCCATCCTCCGGGACATGGACTTCATCCCCCGGGACACCGTTCGCCGGGGCAAATATGTCATTTACTTCAAGCAGTCCGGTGCCATTGAGGACATGCTCACCACCATGGGTGCCACCGGGTCTGCTATGGCCTATATGACTGCCAAGGTCGAGCGGCATATGAAAAACGCCATCCAGCGGAAGGTCAACTGCGATACCGCCAACGTGGAAAAAAGCGTAGAAGCCGCCCAAGCCCAACTGACCGCCATCCGCCGCATTGAGCAGGGAGACGGGCTAGAGAGCCTGCCGGACAAGTTGCAACAGACCGCCCTGCTCCGGATTGTGAACCCCGAGGCCAGCTTGGCGGAACTGGCGGAACTGGCGGACCCGCCGGTGACAAAGTCTTGTATGAGTCATCGGTTACGGAAGTTGGTAGAACTGGGGTCGGGATAAGGGGTTGCTGTTCGGCGGGGTGCCGACTCTATCTCAGTGCGAATCAAGAGCCTGCCCTGCCGGGCGGGCCTTTTTTGGGTACAAAACCAAAAAGAAAAAATACCTATTGACAGCATCATTCTATCGTGATAGAATGTTTGTTCTATTTCGATAGAACAAACATTCAAACAACCAGAAAAGGAGAGTCAACCAATGAAATTAGGAAAGATCAAAAAGACAGTTGTGAGCATGTGCGTCTTAGGGGGCATATTGTTCACCACATTAGCAGGAGGGGCCAGCGCCGCGACGAGAACGTTCGCCGATGTCCTGCGGGGCAACTGGGCGCATGGATATGTGCAAGAGGTTTCGGCGAGGAACCTGATGCAAGGTGTTTCCGAAACAAAGTTCGCACCGCATGATAATCTCAGCCGTGCCGAGACTGCCGCAATACTCTTCCGTGCCCTACAAGGAAGAACTGCGGGCGAAAATGATCCGCGTCAATCACAGTTTGCCGATGTTTCAGAAGATAGCTGGTTTGCGCCCTACGTGACTTGGGCGGCAGATATCGGCGTTGTAAGAGGCGTGAGCGAGAACTCATTTTTGCCGAACGCAGATATCTCACGGGCGGAAGTTGCCACAATGTTGCACAATCTAGCAAAGAGCCAAGACTTTGCCGTCATCATTCCAGCGTTCTTCTCCCTCAATCAATTTGAGGATTCCGCAACGATTCGTCACTGGGCGCAGGATGCAATGCGTTGGGCAAACTTCAATGGGATACTAACTGGTAAATCTGCTACGGAACTTGCGCCCAACCATGCGCTGACAAGAGCAGAGGCCGCCGCTGTGTTCCTCAGATTCTTGAATGTGGAAGTTCCGCCGAGTGAAGGGCAATTTATTACAGTGTGTTCCTCTTTATACGCGCCGTTCCCGAATGCTGGACATGTCTACTACCTGCGGTCGTGGGTGGCACCGGGGATACCGTTTGACCTTAACCCAGAAACACTAGAAATGCGCTATGTCGAGTATGAGAGACTGAGCGTGGACGCTGTAGCAGCCATGCTGGAAGAGATTTATCAAGAGGGCAGAAGGCTGTTTGGTGAGAATGACTGGGTGCGTCGGAACATCAATCATGATTTAGGACTGCTTCATTCCGGTGCAGCCAATGCATACCTATTTGAATATGTGTTTGTAGATGAAAACGGTGTTACTTATGTATCCAGAGCCCTGCAGCTCATTGATGTAAGAATTGGATCCTTCTATGCGGAAGATCCCGCTGTTTGGAGTTTTATAGATGCGCTTCGCATGTGGATACTCCCGTCTCGCGTCGTCAGATAGTTCTAGGGTAGATATTAGGAAAACACTTGACACCTATATTCTATTCTTATAGAATATAGGTGTCATATGCTGTCGTATATTAACATGATAGGAGTGTGCCTAATGAAAGCGCAATTGTTTGATTCGGAATTAAAAGTAATGGATATCCTTTGGCGTGTCGGCGATACCACTGCAAAAGAACTGGCAAGAATGCTTGGTGAGCAAGTGGGGTGGAGCAAGACGACGACGTATACGGTCATTAAAAAGTGCGTTGACAAGGGCGTGATTGAGCGGCGGGGAACAGACTTTTTGTGCCATGCCCGAATCTCCAAAAACGAGGTGCGTGAGCAAGAGGCCAAAAAGTTCGTTGACAAAATGTTTGATGGTTCGACTGACTTGCTTGTTGCGTCGCTCATCAACAGCAACAAAATGAGTCCGGAGCAACTGCAAAATCTGCGAAAGTTGCTAGAAGGTTTGGAATAAGGAGGCGTTCTTGTGCTTGAGATACTTCTGTCTGCCTCTGCTATGATTGCGGTAGGTATTTTGATTCGATTTTTTGCAATGAACTGGTTACCGAAACGGATTTTTGTTGTCATTTGGGGCCTTGTGAGTGTACGGCTGTTGGTTCCGTTTTCGTTCCCGGTGACCTTTGATGTGTGGCAGTTGTTGAACCTTCCTGCCTTGCGGACAGGTGTCACACCTGGTGTTGTGGGTGGCCCCTATGTGCCGTTTCAGCTTCCTTGGCCGGACGTGGTGCCGCCTTCTGCCGTTGTGGAGCAGGTGGCTTTGAGCTGGACTGTTGTGATCACCGGTGTATGGGTGGTGGGCAGTGTGCTTTTGGCCCTTTATTTGGTTGCTACCCACTATCGGTTTCGGAGAAAAATGCGCACATCTTTGCCTGTGGAACATGCGTATATAACTGCGTTTTGTTTGAAGCACAAACTTCGCCGCTCAATCTGCATACGGCAGTCGGATCAGATTCGCTCACCGTTGACTTATGGGGTTTTGCGGCCCACGATCCTCTTGCCTGCCGGGATGGATTTTGAGGATGAAGAGAAGTTGAGCTATGTTTTGACACACGAGCTGATCCATGTGAAACGCTTTGACTATGTGTGGAAATTAGTGTTTGCGGCAGTGTTGTGTATCTATTGGTTCAACCCCCTTGTTTGGCTGATGTATGTGCTTGCAAACCGTGATATTGAGCTATCTTGTGACGAAGCAGTGCTAAAACGCTTTGGGCAGAAAGTAAGGGCAGCGTATGGGTTAACCCTATTGGACATGGCGGAGCGGAAAAGAACATTATCGTTTGTGGGCAGCGGTTTTAGTAAACACATGGTAGCGGAGAGAATCCGGGTGTTGACAAAAGCGAAAAGAAAATCCGTGGTTGGAGCCGTTGTGGCACTGGCGCTGGTCATAGGTGCCATGACAGCCTTTGCGGCCTCCCCCGATGGGCCTGTACACGAACGAACGGATAGAGCACAATCACATTTTAATATACCTGGTGCACCATTAGAGGTTGACGCAGATGATAGTGGGATACAATATTCACCTGCTGACATACTCAATGATTTGACGGTACGTGACGAGCTGGTGACGGAAGTGAGGGAAGGCTTCCCTTCGCCAGAGGCGGACAATGCAAACGAAACGGCGTATGATGTTGATGTAGAGGATGCCGATCCCGCATCGCCCCCCGAAGAGGCGCCTGACACAGAAGAACCCACCCCCCCTGAGCCGGATCCTGAGACAGAGGCTTCACGCACCACTGCCCCTGTATCAGAAGGATTCCCTTACCCTGATCCTGCGCATCGCACTCAGACATTCACGCGGTTGAGTGCTTCAGAGTTTGAGACACTTGTGGTAAACGCGAATGGGCGGTATGGGATACATGGGCTGGAAAGCTTTATGGAGCGTGCGTCTTGGAGTGCGGAGGCAAACTATGGAGCCAGAGCAGACGCAAGTGAGTTTGAATTCTATTTGATAGAATTGCGTGATAAACTCTGGGTGACATATGAGGATGCCGTATGGGTCACGACGAACCTTGCGCAAGTGAATCTTCGGGGAGGGATGCTCACACAAATGAACATTGGCACGATAAACCACGGCCCCGCCTAGCGCATGAAAAAATCGAAGCTATCATTAAGATATGCCGATTCATTTGCAGTTTGAATGATAATATGTTATAGTATGAAAGCTCGAAAAAAGAAAATACTCGCTCTATGGTGGGGTTTCTGGAAAATTGCGTAAGGAATGATGTTTTTGTACATAACATGCGGCAAGCGGCTAATCGATTTTGTGTTGGCGTTTATTGGTTTGGTGGTACTCTCGCCGGTGTTTTTGGTGTTGGCGGTCGTGATCAAGTTAGATTCACCGGGGCCTGTGTTTTTTAAGCAACAGCGAGTGCTGAAGGGCAAGGGCACCTTTGCCATGCTCAAATTTCGCACCATGCGTACCGATGCACCGAAGGATATGCCCACCCATTTGCTGGAGGATCCGGATGCGTATATCAGCCGGGTTGGACGGGTGCTTCGGAAGCTTTCTTTGGATGAGACCATTCAGGTGGTTCATATTCTCACGGGGAAAATGAGCATTATCGGCCCCCGTCCAGCACTGTGGAACCAATTTGATTTGATTGATGAGCGGGACAAATACGGTGCCAACGATGTGCGGCCCGGACTCACCGGCTGGGCGCAGATTAACGGGCGGGATGAGCTGCCCATTGATGTGAAAGCAAAGCTAGACGGTGAATATGTAGCGCGTATGAGCTTTCGCTTTGACGTCAAATGTTTTTTCGGCACTATCACCAGTGTGTTAAAAAAAGAGGGCGTGGCAGAAGGCGGCCCCGCTGCCACAGAGCCGAACCCGGAAGCGGCAGATGCAGACGAGGAGAGCGTGTAACATGAAAAAAATACTGATTACAGGGGCAAATAGCTATATTGGCATGTCCTTTGTCCGGTGGGCGGGTCAATATGCGGACAAGTATTCGGTGGAAACCATAGACATGATTGACGGCACATGGCGGGAGAAGAGCTTTGCTGGGTTTGATGCTATACTCCATGTGGCGGGGATTGCCCATGCAGACGCCAAGGCTGACATGCGCGAGCAGTATTATAAAGTAAACTGTGACCTAGCCGTGGAGACGGCACAAAAGGCCAAGGCCGATGGAGTCGGGCAGTTTGTGTTTATGAGCAGTATCATCTTATATGGCACAGAACATGGCGTAATCAAGGCGGACACAGTGCCCAAACCGAAAAACTTTTACGGGGACAGCAAGCTACAGGCGGATTTGAAACTGCATGAGTTACAAGAGGACAATTTCCGCATGGTCAGCATCCGGCCGCCCATGATTTATGGGAAAGACTCAAAAGGGAACTACCCCCGGCTGGCGAGTTTGGCCTTAAAAACGCCCCTGTTTCCCTGTGTGAAAAACCAAAGAAGTATGCTACACATTGATAATCTGTGTGAGTTTATACGTTTGATGGTGGAGCAGAATGAAAGCGGTATATTTTACCCGCAAAACAGGGAATATGTGAATACCTTCCGGTTGGTGTGTGAAATTGCAAAGGTGCACGGCAAGCGAGTGCGGGGGGTTCGGCTGTTAAACCCGGTAGTGGCTTTGCTGTCGAAACGGGTCAATGTGCTCAATAAGCTGTTTGGAGACCTAGTCTATGACAAGGGCATGTCAGATTACATGGATTTTGCCTATTGCGTCACAGATTTTGCGGAGAGCATCAGAAAGACAGAGGGCCAAACTTGAAGATATTAGTTGTTACCCAGTACTTTTATCCAGAGACGTTTCGGATCAATGATCTCTGTATAGAACTTGTGAACCGAGGGCATGAAGTGCATGTGCTGACCGGCTATCCCCAATATCCCCAGGGCCGCATTTATGAGGGGTATGGATTCAACATGCCCTACAAAACCCAGTGGAACGGGATTCACATTCACAGAGTGAAGATGCGCCCAAGGGGAAAGACGCCTTTGGGGTTGCTGTGGAACTGCTATAGTTTTGTGGCCCAGGGGAACAAGTGGGTTAAAAACTGTAAGGAACATTTCGACATTGTTTTCGTCTTTGAAGTGTCTCCTGTGACAGTGGGCTTGCCCGCCCTTACTTACAAAGAGAAGTTTCAGACACCTATGTTATTTAATCTGCAAGACCTATGGCCGGAGAATGTAATCCATGTGCTAGGAATCCGCAACAAATTTGTCATCCGGTTTATTGACCGGATTGTAGATAAAATCTATAGCGGTAGCGATAAAATCCTTTGTTCGTCGAACAGCTTTCGGAATGCCGTAACAGCTCGGGGTGTAGCACCGGAGAAGTGCATCTTTTGGCCCCAATTTTGTGAGTGGCCGGATGTAAACACCATGACAAAACCGGCGAGTTATGACGACGACAGCTTCCACATCGCATTTGCCGGGAACATTGGGGAAGCGCAAGGATTGGACTTGCTCATTGAAGCGGCGGGGATGCTAAAGGAAAAATCGGTTAAGTGGCATATTGTGGGCGATGGCCGGGCAAAACAGCGGCTATATGAAAAAGCGCAACAGGCCCAAGTGCTAGACAAGGTAGTGTTTGTCGGAAAGGTTTCTGAAGCAGAGGCGAACCAATACATCCATTATGCCGACTGTGCCTATTTGTCGTTTAGTGACAATGTGATTTTTGACATGACGATTCCGGCAAAAATGCAGACGTATCTCGCCTGCGGTACGCCGATTTTAGCGGCAGTCAGTGGGGAGAGTGCCGACATTGTAACAAAGGGGAACTGCGGTCTGGTGGTAGCACGGACGCCGGAGAGCGTCTGCGCCGGGGTAGAGGAATTGATGGAGTTAGACCCTGTTGCAATCAACGATATCCGCGCTAACTGTATCCAGACATTTGAGGATAGTTTTACCAAAGAGCGTGTGGTGGACGCCTTAGAGGGTGTTATGGAAAAAGTGACCCATACACCGAATAGTTGACAGAAAAAGAACATTTGTGATAGAATAAATGGAAGTGCATATTTCCGGAGAGAGAGTTAGAGATGACACAAAGAAGCACAAAAAGGAAAAAGACGAGCCATACAAGCCGGAAGATCGGGCTTGTGTTATGTGGGATTCAATTATTCGTGACAATTGGGTTTGCCACGGTGCTGCTGCAACTTAACATTCTACCAGCGGGCCAATTGGTGGGCATACTCAGCGCACTGACCGTATTGCTGGTGTTCTCATTTGTAACGCAGAGGATGACCAGAGGGAAAGCCCGTGCAGGGAAGATTGTCAGTGTGTTGATGTCGATATTGCTGGTATTTGGGGTATATTTTGGACATCAGGGCGACGGTGCCCTCCGGGCGATTGCCGGGGACGGACGGACGGTTACCATTGATAATGTGGTGGTGGCGGTATTGGTTGGCGACTCGGCAGAGTCGCTGCAAGATGCGGCGGGCTATGTTTTCGGTGTGCAATACGCCATGGGCGGAGATGCGGTCAGGACTGCTGTAGAAGAGTTGAATGCGGACTTGGGAACCGCCATCACAGAACGAGAGTATGCGAGTTTGCTAGAACAGGTAGATGGGTTGCGCTATGGCGAAGTGCAAGCGATTATTTACAATGAGGTATTTCGGAGCCTACTGGAAGAACACCGCCCGGGATTTTTAGAAGAAATCCGGGTAATTGAGTCCAGACAAATCGAAAGAGTGGAAGAGAGCACCGTTGCCGCTGAAGTTGATGTCAGCGATGATACCTTTGCTGTGTTCATTAGCGGCATGGATGTGTTTGGCAGCATTGAAACCAGCGGCCTGAGTGACGTGAATATGCTGATGGTGGTAAACCCGGACACCCACCAGATACTGCTCATCAATACACCTCGAGACTATTATCTCCCATTTCCGGGGGTTACAGGGGCCCAAAATGACAAGCTGACCCATGCCGGTATCTACGGCGTTCAGACATCTATGGCGGCACTGTCGGAACTCTATGGGGTTGACATTCCGTTTTATGTCCGTGTGAACTTCACGTCATTTATTGAAATTATTGACGCATTGGGCGGTGTCGATGTATATTCTGCCCATGGCTTTACCTCAAGTTTGGGTATGCCTGTATCACAAGGGATAAACCGATTCACCGGCCGCCAAGCGCTGGAGTTCTCTCGGGAGCGGTTTAATGTACCCGGCGGGGATATTGGCCGGGGGGCCAACCAGCAAGCGGTCATCTCCGCTATTTTAAGACGGGCCATGTCACCGGCCATCTTAACAGGGGCAAATGCGATTCTGAGCAGTGTGGAAACGGGCATGGACACCAATATGACATACGAGCAAATCCAAGCATTGATCCGAGACCAACTACGTCTGTCTTATTCGTGGAACATGAAAAGCGTGGGGGTAGACGGTGCGCACGGCCATTCAACGAACTGCTTCTCTATGCCGGGGACCTCCCTCTTTGTCATACGGCCGGATATGGAACAGGTGAACGTCGTCAGAGAACAAATCGCAGCCCTGCAACGGGGCGAAGTGTTTGTTGACGCAGAGGTATTGGAATAATAGACACATGCAGCTAGAAACCAGCCCAAAAGGAATGGAACATATATGAAACAAAGGCGCTCAATTTTGCGTAAGGCGTTGCTTGTCTTACAAGATATCATCTTTATTAATCTCAGCTCATTCCTTGCGATATGGGTTCGCTTTAACATGGAGATAGCCTACATTCCACCGGAATTTGCAAGTGCGGCCATCAGCATGATAGCCATCAACACCATTGGCACCATTGCTATTTTTGCCCTGTTCCGCATGTACACGACCCTATGGCGCTATGCCCACATGCGGGAAGTGTTTGTTATTGTTCAGGCGTGTGGAGCCTCGTTCTTGCTCAATATTTTGAGCTATGTTATGCTGAGTCAGCACATGTTTAGAAGCTACTTCCCTCTCTATGCGGTGTGCCTGTTTATGATGGTCTCTGTTGGGCGCTTCTCTTATCGCTTTACTAGGATGCTATTCTCCAAGAATGGACAGCAACAGGTCAATACCATGATTGTTGGTGCCGGAGAGGCCGGCAGTATGGTAATGTCCGAGATTGAGCGGAATCGTGATTTGCGTACAAAGGTGCGCTGTATCATAGACGACAACCCTCAAAAGCACGGGGCCTATATCCACGGTGTACGGGTGGTCGGCGGACGAGAGCAAATTCTTGGTAGCATAGAAAAATATAACATCACAGAGATTATTGTGGCCCTGCCTAGCATCAGCGAGAAAGAACGGCAGAAGATCGTTGGCATTTGTAAGCAAGCGACAGGCTGTGAGGTCAAAGTTGTGCCCGGCGTTTACCAACTGATGCGAGACGAAGTCAGCGTGAACAAGATTCGCAAAGTGAAGGTAGAAGAGCTGCTGGGGCGGGACGTGGTAGAGTTGACCACGGAAAAAGTCGGCCGGTATGTGTCAGGGAAAACTGTTCTTGTCACCGGCGGTGCCGGCAGCATCGGCAGTGAATTGTGCCGCCAGATTGCGGCAAACGGTGTGGGCCAGCTCATTATCTTCGATATTTATGAAAACAACGCCTACGAACTGCAGCAAGAGTTAAGAAACACCCACTCGAACTTAGACTTGGTGGTGTTGATTGGTTCGGTTCGGTGTGAGAAAAGACTAGAGAATGTGTTTGCAACCTATCGGCCCGACATCGTATACCATGCGGCCGCCCATAAGCATGTCCCGTTGATGGAGGATAGCCCCAACGAGGCCATTAAAAACAACGTCTTTGGTACATATAACACAGCTCTAGCGGCGGCCAACCACGGGGTAGAGCGGTTTATTCTGATTTCTACCGACAAGGCGGTGAACCCCACCAACATTATGGGCGCCAGCAAGCGTATCTGTGAGATGGTTATGCAGTTGTGCAACAACCGTTATCAGACAGAGTTCGTAGCAGTGCGGTTTGGCAACGTATTGGGCAGTAACGGCAGTGTGATTCCCGTGTTTACCAAGCAGATTGAGGCCGGGGGCCCGGTCACCGTGACCCACCCGGAGGTAACACGCTATTTCATGACCATACCGGAGGCGACCTCTCTTGTCTTGCAGGCCGGGGCGGACGCAAAGGGTGGCGAGATATTTGTGCTGGATATGGGACAAGCCGTGAAAATCAAAGAGTTAGCCGAGCGGCTAATCCGCCTATCCGGCTTTACGCCCGATGTGGATATTGAGATCAAATATTCCGGGCTTCGTCCCGGGGAAAAGCTCTATGAAGAGTTGTTGATGGATGAAGAAAAGCTGTTGCGCACAGAAAACAAGCTAATTTTCATAGAAAAGCCAACGGAATTCAACGAAAATGAATTTTTGGACGCACTGAAACAACTGTACCGCACAGCCTATAGCGAGAGTGACTCAATCAAACAACTGGTGCATAGCATTGTGCCCGCCTATCAACTAAAAGAGCGGGATATCAAAAAAGGCACACCCCGGCCGAAAAGTGTACGGCAGGCCGGGCTTGAGGGTTCGGATTTTCGAAGCGGTGCGCCTATCGGCCGCTTGCAAAAATTAGAATATATAACCGAAACCGTAGAAGCGATATAATGGAGGGTGCGCATGTTTGAATCCAAAACCTTACTCATAACCGGTGGCACAGGTTCCTTTGGGAATGCTGTGCTCAACCACTTTTTACTCACTGATATTGGAGAAATTCGGATTTTCTCCAGAGACGAAAAGAAACAGGACGACATGCGCCATTTCTATCAAGAGCGCTATCCGAAAGAAAGCGGAAAAATTAAGTTCTACATCGGCGATGTGCGGGACATCAACAGTGTGAAAAACGCCATGCACGGTGTAGACTACATCTTCCACGCAGCGGCATTGAAACAGGTGCCGTCTTGTGAATTTTTCCCTATGGAGGCGGTGAAAACCAACATCATCGGCACAGATAATGTGCTCAGTGCCGCCATCTCTTGCGGGGTCAAAAAGGTGATTTGTCTGTCCACTGACAAGGCCGCCTACCCGGTCAACGCCATGGGTGCCAGCAAAACCATGATGGAAAAGGTGGCTGTGGCCAAGTCTCGTACAGTATCTCAAGAAAAAACGATGATTTGCTGTACCCGATACGGCAACGTCATGGCCTCTCGCGGTAGCGTGATCCCCCTGTTCGTCGAACAGATTAAAAGCGGCAAACCCCTGACCTTAACCGAACCGTCTATGACCCGGTTTATTATGAGCTTGGAAGAGTCGGTAGAGCTGGTTCTGTTTGCGTTCAAACACGCCGAGGCTGGGGATATTATGGTGCAAAAAGCTCCGGCCTGTACTGTTGGGGTGCTGGCGCAAGCCATCAAAGAGTTGTTCCAAGTGGAGAGCGAGACCAAAGTCATCGGCATCCGCCACGGCGAAAAGATGTACGAGACCCTGCTCACGAACGAGGAGTGCGAGGGTGCTGTTGATATGGGCAATTTCTACCGCGTGCCCTGTGATGGGCGGGACTTAAATTATGACAAATACTTCGTAGAAGGCGGCCCCGGTCGAGAGACTTTGACCGAGTTTAATTCCGCCAATACGGAGTTGCTGGATGTCAGCCAAGTGAAAGAAAAGCTATTATCCCTCCAGTATATCCGAGATGAGCTGGCCATGTGGGAGGTTCGATAGATTGAAGATACTAGTAACCGGAGCCTATGGGTTTGTCGGGAAAAATTTGATTGCCGAATTACGAACCCAGCGGGATACAGAGATTTTAGAATATGATATAGACACAGAGTTGGCTCTGTTAGATAGCTACTGCCAAGAGGCGGACTTTGTGTTCCACTTGGCCGGTGTAAACCGCCCAGAGCATATGGATGAATTTATGGAGGGGAACTTCGGGTTTTCCTCTATGTTGCTGGATACGCTGAAGCGGCATAACAACACTTGTCCGGTGGTGCTCTCTTCCTCCATACAGGCGGCACTGGATAATCCATATGGCAAAAGCAAAAAAGCAGGGGAGGATTTATTTTTCCAATATAGCAAAGAGACAGGGGCCGCGGTGTTGGTATACCGATTGCCCAATGTGTTTGGGAAATGGTGCCGACCCAATTATAACAGTGCGGTGGCGACCTTTTGTTATAATATTGCACATGATTTGCCTATTCAGGTGAACGACCCAGCGGTTATAATGAATTTGGTCTACATTGACGATGTGGTGGGAGAACTTATCCATGCCCTAAACGGAAAACCCAATCAGGGTGCAGAGGGTTTTTGCCAAGTGCCGGTAGTCCACACGGTGGAGCTGGGTGAGATTGCCCGACTGCTCCGTACATTCAAAGAGAGCCGAGAGGCATGCAGCATCCCGGACATGTCTGATGCCTTCACGAAAAAACTATATGCGACATATTTGAGCTATCTGCCCACGGATGGGTTCTCCTATCCCTTGCAAATGAACGTAGACAACCGGGGTTCGTTTACCGAATTTATCCGTACAGAGGACAGGGGCCAAGTTTCTGTCAATGTCTCGAAACCGGGGATTGTCAAAGGCAACCACTGGCACCATACTAAAAATGAGAAATTCTTGGTGGTGTCCGGCAGGGGCGTGATTCGGTTCCGCCCGGTTGGCGGCACAGAGGTGCTAGAATATTTCGTAGATGGAAGCAGCCTAGAAGTGGTGGATATCCCCCCCGGCTATACCCATAATATCGAAAACTTGGGCGACACCGACATGGTGACAATTATGTGGGCCAATGAGTTATTTAACCCAGAAAAGCCGGACACATATTTTTTAGAGGTGTAGTATGAGCAAGCTAAAACTAATGACCATTGTGGGCACCCGGCCGGAGATTATCCGGCTTTCTGCCTGTATCAAGGTCTGTGATCAATATTTCGACCACATTCTGGTGCATACGGGACAGAATTGGGACTATACGTTGAACCAAGTGTTTTTTGAGAATCTGGAACTCCGAGCGCCGGATTATTACCTAGACAGCGTTGGCGACCATCTGGGTGAGACCATGGGGAATATTCTGGCCAAGTCCTATGAAGTGCTGGAAAAAGAGCGGCCGGATGCGCTTTTGGTGCTGGGCGATACAAACTCTGCCTTATCCGCCATTTCTGCCAAGCGCCTAAAAATTCCGATTTTCCACATGGAGGCAGGAAATCGCTGTTGGGATTGGAACGTGCCGGAGATGATTAACCGTAAGATTGTAGACCACATTGCGGACATCAACCTGCCCTATACAGAAAATTCCCGCAGATACTTGCTGGATGAGGGGATTGACGGGAAAACAATCTTCGTCACCGGATCGCCTATGACAGAGGTGTTGTCCACCTATCAGAAAGAAATCGCTGAAAGTGACGTGTTGGAGCGGTTGGAGTTAGAAAAAGGGAAGTATATCCTTGTCTCCGCCCATCGAGAAGAGAATATCGACCACGAAGAGAACTTCATGTCCCTAATGAACGCCTTAAATCACATGGCTGAACTCTATGAGGTGCCTATTATCTACTCCACCCACCCGAGGGCGCAAAAGTACATTGACGCCAGAGGGTTCCGGTTCCATCCGTTGGTACAGACGGTGAAGCCTTTCGGATTTTTCGACTATAATAAGCTACAAATGTCTGCCCTCTGTGTATTGTCCGACAGTGGGACGCTGTCGGAAGAGAGTGCGATCTTAGACTTCCCTGGCGTACTCATCCGCACTTCCACCGAACGCCCAGAGGCCTTAGACGGCGGTACCGTAGTCGTAGGCGGCATCAAAGACACAGATGTAGAACAGGCAGCGGCCCTCGCTATCACTATGAAGCAAGACGGTCACACAGGAACGCTACCCCATGATTATATGGACACGAACGTGTCAACAAAGGTTGTGAAAGTGATTCAGAGTTATACGCATATTGTGAATAAGAATGTGTGGATGAAGTAGGAAAATGTTGAGCGCGAGCGCTTAATGTTCAAACTAAGTGAAAAAGATAGTGATAATTGGGGGAAATTTTAATGACAAAGGAACGTATAGAAATGCGAGATGGTTTGATTAGTGTGATCGTGCCCGTATATAATGTGGAGGAATACTTAGCAGAGTGTCTTGACAGTATTCTTGATCAAACCTATCGTAATCTAGAAATTATTCTAGTGAATGATGGTTCAACAGATTCCAGCGGTGATATTTGTGAACATTATAGGAAAATGGATGACCGCATTCGGGTAATCTATCAGGAAAATAAAGGGGTAAGCAGCGCTCGAAACTTGGGGATTGATTCTGCAAATGGACAATGGATCGCTTTTGTGGATTCTGATGATGGGATCAAACCTGATATGTATGAAAAACTCTTGCATGCCGCAACCCAAAGCGGAAAAAAAGTTGTGTGCTGTGATTTTTCGCGCTTTGCCTCTGATATGGAAGCATTGCGCTCAAGTACAAGTACAAAAAAATTCCCTTCCTGGACAGTGTCGTCAGAGAAATATTTAAAAATGATACTCAAGGGCCGGACCCATAGTGGCGTCTATGCAAAAATATATTGCGCTGATCTGTTTTATGGTGAGGGTGCTCTCCGTTTCGATGAGAGCTGTTATTTTGGTGAGGATGGATTATTAACATTTTGCATTGCAGGGAGAATTGACGGTTTTACTGTTTTGTCTGAAGGGCTATATTTGTGGCGCACAAGAAGTGGCTCTCTCACAACGACAGCGCTCAATGAAAGAAAATTTTCAATTTATGATGCGGTTGAGCGCTTTAGAATACAAATGGAGCAAACGGCACCTCGTATTGCACATATGATGAGACTATTCTATATACATAATATTGTTAATTTTTTGTTATACTCCACGATTGGTGACTCAAGGCAGGAAAAGCAGAGATACCGCTCCAGACTACGCAAAAAAGCCAGAAGATACGCTGGCGCCTATTTGCTTTCAACCAAAACTGGATTTATCGCAAAAGCTAGATTTGTGTTAGCGTACCTATCTCCGGAATTAGCGGTAAGAACGAGAATAGTGATAAAAGGGCTTAGAGACTTTTAAATGGCTGAAAGGAGTTCATGAAAGTGATTTCAAAAAGAGGTGTCGTGTTATGAGGGCCATTTCATGGATAGAAAAAAAATTGCCTATCATTCGGGTTGGCGAAAGATTCCCTGCAATAAACTGCATATTTGGAGAGCCAATGTGGTTTTTAGTTTTGTATTTTTCATTTGCAGTATTGCGATGGTTAGCACCCTATGTTATACTGATTGCGAATAATCAATCTATCATGCAGGTGCCTTTTCTACTTCTGTTAATTTACGGGGTATCAATCATTTTATATGATATTTTTACCAAGCGAGTTATCTTAAGAGATAAAACATTCCCATTATTCTTTATGCTATTGCTCTTTATGCTAATGGCCAATCTGGTCAATATCAGGATGGGTGTGTTTGGTTTTTTCTTGAATATATATAGTCTCATCTTTGTGGCAATTGAGCTGTTTGTTATCTCGATACTTTTTTTTAGCAGGGAGGGAGAAAAACAAAAGAGAAACATAAAGATAGTAAACGCATGTATTGTATGGATTGCCACAACAGTGTCTATCCTCTCCTTCATAACTTTTGTATTTGACATTAATGGGTTTATATATATAAATGATTATCAGTTTGGGTATGGATTTATGCCATGGAATCGGTTACACGGTGTCACGATTAACTCCGGGTTTTTGTCCGAGTTGGCGTTTCTAGGTATGATGTTTGCGTTGATACAATTACGCTGTTTTCCTGTGAAACGCAAATGGCCCTATATCGTTTCATTAATCGTTTGTTTTTTCTGTGCGCTACTAGGCGGTGGCAGAAGCTCCAGTCTCTCCTTCTATGGATTTGTTGCAGTGTTTTCTTTTTTGTATTTCTTACTGAACCATACTGCCAGAAGCCCTATGAAATGGGCTGGCAGATCGATTTTGCGCAGAGTTGTATGTGGCGTCCTGGTGTGTGCGCTATTCACCCTTTCAACGATTGCTTTAGCTAGAGTAATGGTACCTGCTCTAGGCTATGTGCCTGCTGTGGTGAGCAGTGTTTCGGAAAGAGTGCAGAATATTGGTGCCACAGGCGACGAGGAGGAGCAGCCAACAGGTGCAGATCAAGAGGAAGAATCTCCTAATATAGTGCCGATAGATACTGTTCGTAATGTTGAACACTCTACAGACAGCGGGCGTGTCGCAATTTGGCGGAGTGGATTGCGAACAGCTGGAAGTTACCCTTTTTGGGGAGTTGGGTGGGCGGCTTCGGCTTATCACATTGTCCCAAACATCGAAGATGATGTTATTGTAGCACTATTTGCAGATGCAACCGTAATGAACTTGCATAATGATGTGTTGCAGATTTTGACGACTCATGGCGTATTTGTCCTCTTGGTGGTTGTGTTCATTGCAGGGTATTTTGCCCTCAGGGGGATAAAGAAATTGTCTGTTCTTGTAGTTGGGCGTCAGGACGCTCCGTTCTTTGTTGCGGCGATGAGTGGCCTTGCGTATTACCTTGCTCGGGGCTTAGTTGAGAGCACGTTTATTCAGTCCCCCGGTGGACGAGTTCACACATTTGCATTTGTTTACTTCTTAGGGATGTTTCTCATATCTATGAAAGATGGTTTCTCGGATCAAAAAGAAGCATAATTCTATAAAAGGGAGCTACTATATTGCCCAGCGAAAATCAACCCATTGTCAAGTCGGCACTCATCATTACAATTATCACTGCCATCAGCGGTATCTTGGGCTTTTTGCGTGAATCTGTCATCGCCGCCGTATTTGGAGTGGGGGCAGTAACAGATGCTTATGTTATTTCCATTCGGGTTGTGATGATATCGAGCTTATTGGTGTCTGTTTACTTATCTAAGACATTTATTTCCACCTATTTACGCACCCGGGAAGAGCAGGGGGACGATGCAGCCTTGGCGGTCGCTAATAATGCTCTCGGAGTGTCGTTGGTAGTCAATATCGGCCTCATGATATTGGTGCAAATTTTTGCACCGCAGATCCTCCAGCTGACCGGGTTTGATAGCGAGCAAGTGTCTGCTTCCCGAATTGCGATTAGAATTGCGGCTTTGCAACTGCCAATCCTTGCTTTTGTGCATTTCTTTTTCGGGTATCTATCGGCCCGGAAAAGTTTTTTTGGTCCTAATTTCATGGGGATACCCATGAATATTATTATGATCGCAGTATGTTTGATTGCAGGAACCCAAAGCGGAATTGTGGGGCTATCTATCGCCGGGTTATTAGGGATGGTTGCCCAGTGTTTGATTTTTTTGATCTGGCTACCGAAAGAGAAATACCGCTACAAACGCTCTGTGCGTTTCAACACCCCGGAAATACGCAGTGACGTAAAAATTTTAATGCCGGCTTTGGTAGGTAGTGCATTGCTGGAGCTAAACGCTTGGGTAGATATGATCATTGCCACATTTCTTGGGGAAGGTATTGCCGCTGCAATTAACTTTGCGACTCGGTTGCCCAATTTTGTGCAGGGATTACTTGTTCTGCCCATTGCAAGCATGGTCTATTCCTACATGAGTGAATATGCCGCCAAAAATGACACAGAGAAGATGCTCAATCTGCTGTGGAAAACCGTGCGTACCATTTTATTCCTTGTGGTTCCGATTATCGTGATTGCGATTCCATCCAGCTTTGACATAGTGCGCATTGTGTTTGAGCGGGGTGCCTTTACACCGGAAGCGACCTTGCTGACCGGTACTGCACTTATGTGGTATTTGCCCAGTTTGCTGGGGCTTACGATATATAATTTTCTGATCCGGTTTTTTTATAGCCTGCAGGACACAAAGACACCCATGTTTTGTAGTGCGGTGACCATCTCTATCACGATTGCATTAAGCCTTTGGCTCTCCCGGTTTATGGGAATCGGCGGGATTGCGTTGGCCACCTCTATCGGGAGTGGACTGTCTTCAGTATTGTTGCTAATCTTACTGCGGCGGAAGATGGGGCCTCTTGGTTTTTTTGAAACAGCAATGGATGTTTTGAAAATGGGAACTTCGGCGGCTCCCTGCGCCTTTGCGGTTCTTGGAATCCGCCACCTGATGATTGGGGAGGCCGCAATTTTGCGATTTGGGATCAGTACGCTAGTTGGAGGCATCGTGTATCTGCTTACAGCCTTTGTGCTAAAGGAAATGGTATTGCTAGAAGGAATCCAGTTACTTAAAGGGCGATTTGCAAAGAACAAAGCAGATTAAGTTTCTTTCATGTTAAGCAAGATGCAGCATACACCCCCCACAAGCAAAGTTGCTTGCGGGGGGTGTACTTGCCATGTTACGCTCTACTGGTTATAATAGGTAAAAGAAAGACCTGCTAAGTTCTGTCAAGTCCGAAATTAAAAGATCTTTGACAGAGAAAAGTAGGCATGACAAAACAAGCCGCTGCTTGGATTGATAAAAAACAGCGACCAACTTTAGAACAAG
>WRBE01000024.1 GCA_009779845.1 Oscillospiraceae bacterium | reverse complement strand
GGTCACAGGCGCACCGCCTTCTGCCGCATCAAGAGACCAGTGCAGGAACGTGTAGCCCGTTTTTGTGGGTACGGTTAGGCTCGTCTGATACTGCCACTCAGCAATTGCCGTGCCATAGGTTGCGCCTTCAGCAACGGTGACTTCTTCTCTAACCGGTGCGCCACCGTTACCGTGGAAGGTTACTGTAATCTGCTCTGCCTCATCTTCTTCCCACTGGGCGTACAGGTTCGTCTCTCTGCTGATGGTGCTTGCATCAGTCACAGGCACACCGCCTTCTGCCGCATCAAGAGACCAGTGCAGGAACGTGTAGCCCGTTTTTGTGGGTACGGTTAGGCTCGTCTGATACTGCCACTCAGCAATTGCTGTGCCATAGGTTGCGCCTTCAGCAACGATGACTTCTTCTCTAACCGGTGCGCCGCCGTTACCGTGGAAGGTTACTGTAATCTGCTCTGCCTCATCTTCTTCCCACTGGGCAAACAAGATGATATTTGCATTGATGGTACTTGTGTTAGTCACAAGCGCACCACCGGGGGCAGATACACGAGACCAGCCAAGGAAGGTATGACCTGCTCTGGTCGGTACGTTTAAGTGCGTTTGCGCTTGCCACTCGGTAATGGCTAGACCGTACATTGCGCCGACAGGAATGGTGACAACCGTAAAGCCGGGTATACCTTCGTTGCCGACAAAGGTCACGTTAATTTCCGTCGATGCACAATCGCAGTTTGCGTCGCAATCACAGTTTACGCCACAGTCACAGCCAGGAGTATCACAGGTACAGTCTCCGCCGCCTACCGGTGCCCACTGGGCAAACAGGGCAAACCGCTCTGCCGCCATTACACGGATGCTACCGGATATTGGGGGCCCTTCTTCATACAACGACCAATGGGTGAAGGTGAAGTCGGGACGTGAAGGCTCTAACTGATTGTTTTGTGCTTGCCACAAGGAAATCGCTGCGGCAAACGTGGTGTTCTCGTTGATCTCTACCTGACGGTAGGCCGGTGTGCCGCCGTTGCCAATAAAGCTCATCAGAACCGGTTCTTGAATTCCTCCCGGAACCTCTCTCCATTGGGCAAACAGGACTGCGTGACCTACAGCGTCAACAGGTAACGTGCCCACTACTGGGCCGCCATCTTCGGTCAGTGACCAATGCAGGAACTCATGGCCTTGACGGGTTGGCGCTATCAGTCGGGTTTGTTGCTCCCATGCAAAAATCGCATCTGCATAAGTTGGGTTTTGATTCACATTCAAGTCGATGGTCACTTGCTCGAAGATCGGACGACCGCCGTTGCCTAGGAATGTTATCGTAATCGGTGCATCTACCGCTCTCCATTGGGCGACCAGTATGGTGCCTTCAGTTAACGCACTTCCGGGAACCACTAACTGCGGGCCAGCCGCTGTCAGACGGGCCCAGCCTAGGAAGTCATGGCCTTCTTTGGTGGGTGCTTGTAATCCAGTCTGATATTGCCACTGGGTAATCACCGCACCATAAGTAGTTGCGGCAGTGTTATTCATGACAACGGTCTCAATCACAGGCAGCCCGCCATTACCGAGGAATGTCACGGCAATAGAAGGTATACGCTCCCACTGGGCATACAGGGTAATACTGCGGTTGAGCGTACTTCCGGGAACAACAGCTGTACCGCCCGTGGGCTGATGGAACCAGCCTTGGAAGGTGTAGCCTGCTCTGGTGGGCGCATCCTGTCTGGCCCAATATTGCCAATGCTCTATCGCCACGCCATAAGTGGTGGGCAAATGGTTTATGACAATGGGGTCGAGAGAAGGTACGCCGCCGGTGACATTGAAGGTCACTGTAATATACGCATCACGTTCCCACTGAGCCGCCAGTATGTTTTGGCCGGTGATGAGGGCACTAGTATTCGCTACCATCTCATAGCCGGTCTCTGTTACACGAGCCCAGCCGAGGAAGGTGTGGCCTTCTTTGGTTGGGACGTATTTGCCTGCCCAATATTGCCATTGCTCAATTGCAGTAGCGTAGGTCGTGGGTTCTTGATCTATGACGATAGTCTTTAGAACAGGAGTACCGCCATTGCCGAGGAATACTACTTCAACGGCAGTTACAGGAATCGCTTCCCACTGGGCATACAGGGTGTGGGCGCGTTGGTTATTGTTAAGAACGCTATTGAGGTTCACCGGCTCACCGCCAGCCGGAGCATGGAACCAGCCTTGGAATGCATAGCCGGGTTTGAACGGCTCTTGCAGTCCAGTCTCGTCCCGCCATAGCTGGAATGCCGCACCGTAGGTGCCGATCTCATCGCCGAACACAGTAATGGTCGCAGGCTCGCCACCGTTACCGATGAAGGTCACCATCATAGGCGGCGTAAGCGCTCTCCATTGGGCAAACAGTAAGATGTTACCGGAAACACTGCTGCCGGGGAATACGATCGGGAACTCGTCTACAGATGAACGAGACCAGCCCACGAACTCATAGCCAACTTTGGTCGGCTCAAACAGTCCGGTCTGATACTGCCACAGTGCAATGAGGCAACCATAGGTCACTTGCTCTTCATAGCAATATACAAGAATCTCACCGGGTGAACCGCCGTTGCCGATGAAGAGTGCTTGAATCGGCTCTGGTGGCGGGTCTATGGGTCTCCATTGGGCAAACAGTGCCCATCTATGGTGTTCTGCATTCTCCACTACATTGAAGTCATACATATGACTACCGATGAGAGCAAATTCACCAGGTGCTTCTTCTAAGGCCCAAGCGATAAACTCATAGCCTTCTCTGACCGGCACTTCTAGCTCGGTCTGATACTGCCACTGGGCAATTGCGCCCTCATAGGTCGTGTATTGGTTGACCCATACTACTTCGTACGCCGGAGAGCCACCGTTGCCGATAAAGCTCAAGCGATACCAGCGATATGCCGGCTCCCATTGGGCGTAGAGATTGAGGTATTGGTAAGTAAAGGTCTGGTTGTTTTCCGTTGTTACTGTGCGCGAACATAACATAGCGGTTGTAACTTCGGTTGGGAACTCAACAAGAGTCGGGCCGTCTTCCGTTAGCGACCAGCCTAAGAACTGATAGCCTTGACGGGTTGGCTCTTCGATTGGCGCTTCCAGAGTTCCGGGCGGGATGGTCACAACATCTTGATCGAAGATATTGGACTCTCTCTCCACGTTGTCATAGTTGTACATGAAGTACGCGGTTGCCATCGTGGGTGTCTGCCCGCCAGCAAGAGGTATGCCGAGGAAGTTGATATCAAAGTTGTTGAGTGTGTTGGGTGCCGTTATCATGAACGGCGGGAAGGTTGGAGAAGCAGTCGCCGAGCTCCGGAATGGGAATAGGAGACAAAGACTTCTCAAGTTAAGCACAGGCGGGCGGAATGCGCCACGGCCTGCGGTATTACCCTCAAAGCGTGTCGGACTCTGAACTTGTTTCAGGTCACAGTACATGCCCGGAGTCAAGACCGGTGTAAAGTATGTAAATCTCTGTGCGAAAACTGCACCGCCGTCTTGTGCTGCATGGTTGTTTCTGAATGTACCTGCACGCAGATAGGCATCGGTGAATGCACCAGCAAAGATACCGCCGCCACGGCGATATGCATGGTTCCCTTCAATCACGGGGACACTTGCATTCGAGCCAGAGCCAAACAGCCAGCCCAGCAATCTGCCGCCACCGCCGCCGCGGCTATCCACGCAGAGACGTGTGTTTCTTTGCAGCCAAATTCCGCCGCCTTCTTGCGCACGGTTGTTGGCAATGGTACCGCCGTGCAATTCAAGGATTGGGCTACGGATGTTACAGATGGAAAGAAGCGCACCGGCACTGACCCGGACGCCGCCACCAGTGGTGGCTCTGTTGTTGTCAATGGTTCCGCCGGTCATGTTGAGACGGGCACCACGGTTGCCAAGGCTAATCAAACCCGGCGTTGACAGGCTCTTGTAGCCCAAGCTCACACCGCCGCCGCCATTGGCAGAGGTGTTGCTGTGGATTCTGCCGCCGGTCATGGTGATATCACTGTTTGCACAAGCACGAATGCCGCCGCCCATGGCAGGATGCGTCAAGATTGAGTGGCTACCGATTGCACGGTTGTTGTGAATTTCACCGCCGGTCATATGAAGCTCGGCACGGTTCGCAACGTTAGAACCCCGCAAGCGAACGCCGCCGCCATAGACTGCTTGGTTATTGTCAATAGAGCCGCCGCGCATGTCCAACACAGCGTTTGACGAGAGATGGATGCCGCCGCCGGTGCCGGTATTATAGGCGTTCACAATATTACCGACAGACTGGGCTCTGTTGTTGTCAATTCTACTACCTTCCGCCATACGGATGATAGAGTTTGTGCTGGCATAGACACCGCCGCCGCGGGCCGCTACATTATTATGTATCCGGCTACCGGGAAGCATGGTCAATTGACCACCACTACGCGGGAGAAACAACGTGTTGCTGCCAGAGTTTAAGTAAACACCGCCGCCACGGCTACGGAAAATCGGGTTGCCAACTGCGTTGGAGTTCCGAATGGCACTGCCGCGATGCATGACCAAATGTCCGCCCACCGGTTGGAGAAGCAGGAGACAACGGCCTTCTACACGGACACCGCCGTGGTGTGCGCCCATTAGGCTTCCGCCTGGGAATACACTTTCGGGACCGCCGCAGAGAATAACATCTTCCAATACCAACGTAGCACCGGGCCCTACGATGAAGTGCTCGGTAAACGCAAGATTGGTGATGGTACGCTGTACACCGGGCTCACTACTTCTAATGTACAGAGTTGCACCAGCCGGAACCGCTGCTGGCGGTGCCATAGCAGGCATAACAATGTCGTGAGTCAGGTTCAACGTCATTCCTGCACCGCCACCCGGCGTGATGAGTGCCATGGCATAAAGTTGCGTCAGGGCGAGGAACATGTTGCACTCAAGGGTGACTGAAATCGGAAAGTTCCCGCCTATGATATTCCATAAATTGAAATCAATATTAATATCAAGGAAGGGCCACCAGTGACTGATGGTCTTCTGCAGGGGTGGCGGGGACGGTGGCGCCCAACCTGCCGGAATAGAATGCGCTTCCGGTGCTATGTAAGCAGGCGCTATGGTCTCTGTATACACCTCAGGCGCTACAGTGTACGCCTCAGTTGCTTCCGCTTCCGTGGCAAGTGCAGACGCCGGGAACAGCGTCAGAAGCATCAACACGGCAAGAAGCATTGCAAAAAGTCGTTTTGTTGTTTTCATTGTGTAATAGACTCTCCTTTTTCTTTTCATACATTGAAGTAATAGATGAGCTGAATCGTGCGTTCACTACATTGGCTGTACCGAGAACCCCTCTCCTTTCATATGTCTCACATACACATTTACTCTGGCATACACGCAGTCCTACTACCGTGTATATTGGCATTGGACGTAATATCTCACAGGTATGATATACTAGTTCATTCATATTTTGTCAACATTTATCACAAACGGTTAAAAAGCTATCATTATCGTTTTTGCGTCCTGTGCTGTAGGGGCGTTGCTTGCTACGCCCGCCTAGTGGTGCGACTATATTGATCATTTCTAGACAATCGTATTTATCTGACCTATATGTGCCATACTATGCTCAGAATATTTATATCAGGAGGGCACACATGCCGAAAGACAGCCAACTAGACCCAAAGCCTGTACGAAAAGCTAAGGCAAAGGGTAGCTCCACAATCGCCCACAGCGGCCCTGATGGGGAAGGTCGAAATGACAAGAAACAATCCGGCAACCGACATAAGCCGGGACACGACAGATAAGGAACGACCAGCGACAAATAAGCCCACACCTGTGCAGGTGCGGGCTTATCCATCGCTTACGCCGATCAGTCAGTTTTGCCTCGCTTGGAACAGCGCATAATGAAAGGATGTGGCCTGTTTTGATTTAGTAAGACTTTTCATCCCGGTTCGGCTCTTCCCCGTGAACAACACGGGTATCGTCATTTATTTTAGAGCCTTTTGGCGGCTTGGCTACATGCCCAGACGGGTTAGACGTATCAGAATCTTTCCATTTCGTTGTTCCTTTTGGCATCTTCACGACTCCTTCCCTTTTTTGTTGAAGTCGGCCTTGCCCTTCGATTTCGCCTCCCGCCGTGCCGGCGGAGTCGTATCGTTATTTTTTCTCTGCTCATTTCGTGTCTTTGTATTTGCCATGTTGGAATTACCTCGCAAAAGATTATTTACCACGCCTGATAGAAGTGCCTTTCGGCATATTCTTCTGCTCATAATGGCGAATGTCATCAGTTTTAAAAACAGGAAGACCTGTATCAACATTTTGTGTCTGAATTTGCGTTTGTATTGTCACATCATTGTTTTTTTCAGGCTTATTTTTGCCCATGCTATCACCCCTCGTTAGCGTACACGGAAATCACAAAGACTATTCATGCAAAATTAAAAAGATAGCGTTCTTTTGTTCCTTATGTTATAGTGGGGTAACTATCACACTATTCTCATTGCAAGGAGGAGCATACACCAATGACATCACTAACCTCTCTAAAAAATATCGGCAAAGAAATGGAAAAAAAGCTACAGACAGTCGGCATCACAACCGCCGAAGAACTCAAACAAGCCGGCAGCAAAGAAGCCTTTGTCCGGCTCAAACTGCACTACGCCAACATCACCACAATCTGCCCCGTCCATCTATACACTCTAGAGGGCGCAATCACCGACACGGAATACAGCCAACTACCAGAGAACGTGGTGCAAGACTTAAAGGCATTTTGCGACAGCTTGAAATAAACCATATACATTCGTGTATCTCGCTTCTTTGCCGTCACGGATTGTAGATAAATCCGGACACAATATCTCTTTGTTGTTTTCCATATATGAGATTGTTTCATTCCAACTCGTTGCTTTATGTCCAGAGCCGTGGATTAAAATATACGCCATTTGATAACTATTCCCTTTCGCACTAAAATTACTACCCTAAATTCTGTCCTTTGGAAGAGGCTGGGGAGCGTAGGGCAACGCCACCACATAACTTTGGTTTTAGACTGCGAACCGCATTATCTTTGAAATGGACATAGTTACGCAAAATTCTATTTTACTTTACGCACGTTATCGTGTATAATGGTGAATATGAGTCGTAATATTTGGAGGAACTTATGCTTGTTTCACTTGCTGAATATGCAGCATTGCATGGCAGAAGCCCAGACACTTTGCGTCGGTTAGCAGAGAAAGGGGCTTTTTCTACTGCAAAAAAAATAGGCCGAAACTGGGTCGTAGATAAAACCGAGCCGTACCCTGTTAGAAAACGAGTGAATAAAAACACGCTTAATGTTTTGTCGTTATTTTCGGGCTGTGGCGGGCTTGACCTTGGTTTTGAAGGCGGCTTTGATGTTATAGCAAATGCTATAAATTTCAAGGTTCACCCAGATTGGAATGAAGTTATCACAGGAGAAAATGGTTGGCGAAACTTACCAAAAACACGATTTAATACGGTTTTTGCTAACGATATACGCCCTGACGCTCAAACAGCTTGGCGTAAATACTTTGGCAAGCGCGGAACCGCTTGCAGTGTTTATCACCTTGGAAGTATTGTTGACCTTGTGAAAATGCACAAAGATGGAGAAGAGATATTCCCAGCTGACATTGATGTTGTTACAGGCGGTTTTCCTTGTCAAGACTTCTCTGTTGCAGGTAAGCGAAAAGGCTTCAATTCTGACAAATGCCATAATGGTAATCACATCGATGAAGATACGCCGAGCATTGAAAGTCGCGGACAACTCTATATGTGGATGCGAGAAGTGATTGCGCTAACAGAGCCAAAGATTTTTATAGCAGAGAATGTAAAGGGACTTGCCAACCTTGCGGACGTCAAAGCAACCATTGAAAATGACTTTCGGTCTATTGGGGGAAACGGGTATGTTGTTGTTGATGCAAGGGTGCTACACGCTGCCGATTATGGCGTGCCGCAATCTCGCGAGCGTGTCATTTTTATAGGCTTCAAGCGGTCAGCATTGACCGTGAAAGCGCTAACAAGGCTGACAAGCGAGAGCTTATGCCCTGTTTATGACCCATACCCACCGAAAACACATAGCTATACTGCCGATGGGGCCAAGCTATTGCCGCCTACAAACCTATCACAAGCATTTGTAGGCCTTGAAGAACCGCATTTAGCATCAGACCCTGCACAGCAGAAATATTCTAAAGCTAAATACATGGGTAAGCACTGTCAAGGCCAAACAGAAATTAGACTACACGATATTGGCCCGACTATTCGCTCTGAACACCACGGAAATATCGAATTTAGGCGTTTATCAGGCGAAAATGGCGGCAAGCTGATAGATGAACTAGAAAGCGGACTTGAAGAAAGGCGTTTGTCTATAAGAGAATGTGCAAGAATACAGACATTTCCGGATGTTTATGAGTTCATAATACCTGCGAACGGTAAAGCAAAAGGCGTATCAGCTTCTGATGCCTACAAAATAATTGGCAACGCTGTACCGCCGCTTTTGGGCTACCATATTGCTAAAAGGCTTGAAAAAAACTGGGAGTTATATTTTGGGGGGTAATGCACAATGATTATATCAAACAATCGTGAACCTAGCCTTGGTGAGTTTCAAGCCTTAGTGGATACCGCAACGCTCCGACTAAACGATGATGCTAAACACAAAACACCATATTATATCACCCGTGGGGCGCAGAAGTTGGAAGATGATGTTTATGACTTTCTTAACAACTCGGCTGTAGGAACTAAGTTCGAAGGTACAATTAAGAAAGTATCTGGACAGCGTTTTCCTGATATTGTTGCGGCAAAATATTATGGCGTAGAAGTAAAAAGCTCAAAAGACGAAAAGTGGACTTCGCTTGGCGGCAGTGTTAACGAATCCACTCGGGTTGATGGGGTAGAAAGAATATTTTTGACATTTGGGAAATTGGTTAGTCCAGTAGAGTTTCGTAGTCGCCCTTATGAAGATTGTCTATCAGAAATTGTTGCAACGCATTATCCAAGGTATAAAATTGATATGAAGTTAGGCGAAAGCGAAACAATTTTCGATAAAATGAACACTTCATACGATGATTTGCGTAATGCGGAAAATCCAATCGGTGAGGTGGTCAAATATTACAAGAGTCAACTCAAAGACGGTGAGAGTCTATGGTGGATTGACACTACCGATTCCGAGGTAAACGCAACCGCTTCAATGAAAGTGAGATTATGGTCATCACTGCAAAACGAAGAGCGTTTACAACTTAAAGCATCTTTGTTTGCTTTGTTCCCCGATATTTTGTCAACCATAAGCAGCAAAAAATACAGCAGAGCCGTACTGTGGCTTGCCTCACACCACGGTATTGTCGATTCATCATTCCGTGATAATTTTTCGGCAGGTGGAAAGGTTACTTTGTTTGCGAAAAATGAAATGTTTGAGCGATTGCCACAAGTTTTCGGGCACATCCAAGAACTCATGGTTGATATTAGGCTACTTATTAACTCTATGCCCACAGAGGTTCTCGCGGAATCTTGGAAAGTAAACAAAATTGATAGCGACAGGATTTCCCAATGGATTAACTTAGTAGCCGAAAAGCACCAGTCAAAGGATTATGATTCAGCCCAAATCTTAAAATCTATTTTTGAACCATGATGAATAAACGACTAAGGGTAGCCAGTATGTTTGCAGGTATAGGTGGCATCTGCTCTGGATTTTTGCAAGCAGGATTTGAAATAGTGTGGGCGAATGAGCTCGATAAGGCAGCTTGTCGAACTTATCGCCACAACTTCGGGGATGGCTATTTAGTTGAAGGAGATATAGAAACCATAGACGCTAAATCAATACCCAATTTCGATGTGCTAACAGCAGGTTTCCCGTGCCAATCGTTTTCTATTGGTGGGACACAAAAAGGCTTTAAGGATACTCGTGGCATACTATTCTTTGAAATTGCTCGCATAATTGACGCAAAACGCCCCAAAGTGATATTCCTCGAAAATGTAGAAAATCTTGTGGAACATGACGAAGGACGGACTTTTCTCGTAATCTATAATGTTTTAGTACAGTGCGGTTATTCCGTGAGATATAAGGTTATACCCACGAACGAATACGGCGGTGTTCCGCAAGCAAGGAAACGAATATATATCGTGGCATTCTTGGATCTTGAGAAGTGTGATAGCTTTGCTTTTCCCAAAACAATACAGCTTGATCGCAAGATAGCGGATATTGTTAATCAGGCAATAAAAAAGAATGATATTTATTACTACAATCCCGATACGCCTCTCTATAACAAGATAGACGCATTTATCGGCAAAAGCCGGCGGTTGTTCCGAATATATAACGGCACTATCCGCAATTTGCGTAACCCAGACTTATGCTCAACGCTTACAGCCTCAATGAACACAATATATAATGCTATTGTGTTGCGTGATGATCATGGAATAAGGCGATTAACCCTCCAAGAATCCTTAGATTTTCAAGGTTTTCCGAATGATTTCTATTTTCCAAACACCATCAGGGTAGAGGCAGCATATAAACAAATAGGGAACTCTGTCAGCGTTCCTGTAGTAAAACGCATTGCTGACCGCATTAAGGCGGTCTTGTGAAAAATAAAAATAAATCCACCCAAACCATTCATTGCAAATATCATACCCCTTGATATTACAGGCTTTATAAGCGTTATGCGGTGCGATGCATGAATCACGAATGGCTTACTGCACTATACACGAAGCCCTCATCCCAGCAACTGCCAAGATGAGGGCTTCGTGTTTTATGATTCCCAGCCAGCCCACACATCGGGACAATATCCTACGGTGGCCTGTTTGCCGTTGCGGACAATGGGGGTTTTGAGTAAACCGGGCTCTTCTAACAGCTTTTCTTCCTTATCTGCCTCGTAAGCCAGATAGGTGAGCATCTCCACATCGGGGGCATCTTGGTCAATGAGTGCCTCTAACCCCACTGCACGTTTTACACCGGCGAACTCTCCCTTGCTTATGCCGTAGCGGATGAGGTCGATGTTTTGCACTTTAATCCGCCGCTCTTTGAAATAGCGCTCGGCCTTTTTGGTATCAAAACACTTTTTCTTCCCAAATATCTGGATATTCATGGCTTAAATCTCCATGATAACCGGCAAAATCATAGGACTACGGCGGGTTTTCTTGTACAGGAACCCGGACATATCTTGTCGGATGGCGGCCTTGATGGCACTCCAATCCGTCCGCCCGGCTTTGCTACTTTGACTGTGTTGCAGAGCCTCTAAGGCGATCCGGCGAAGGTCTTTCATCATCTCTTCCGACTCTTTGACGTAGATAAACCCACGGGTGATAATATCCGGCCCGGAGATGAGTGACCCATCCTCGTGGGACAGGTTCATGATAACCACCACCATACCGTCCTCGGCCAATACCTTCCGGTCGCGGAGTACCACACTACCCACATCACCTACGCCGGTGCCGTCTACAAACACACGACCGGCAGTGACAGTGCCGCCTAGCTTGGCACTCTTGCGACCCAGTTCAATGACACGGCCTAGCTCACTAATAATCGTATTCTTCTGAGGCATCCCCATATCCACCGCTAAGTCGGCGTGTTGTTTGAGCATCCGATGCTCCCCATGGACAGGGATAAAAAATTGAGGCTCTAAGAGTGCCAGAATCATTTTCAGCTCATCTCGACAGGCGTGACCGGAGACGTGGAGTTCCGAGAACTTGTCATAAATCACCTCTGCGCCCTTATGGAACAGCTCGTCGATGACATTCGACACCGTCCGCTCGTTCCCCGGCACGGCGGAGGCGGAGATAATCACGCGGTCCTCCGGCCCGATGTCAATTTGCTTGTGGCTGGAAAACGCCATGCGGTACAGGGCACTCATGCTCTCACCCTGGCTGCCGGTGGTGATGAGTGTCACCTTATTCGGCGGCAAACTTTTGAGCTGCGGCAAGTCCACCAGCGTATTTTTCGGCACTTTCAAATAGCCCAACTCTGTGGACACATTGATGATATTTTCCATACTGCGCCCAGTGATGCCCACCTTGCGGCCATACTTATGCGCACAGTTAATCACCTGTTGCAGCCGATGGACATTAGAGGCAAAGGTGGTGACGATAATCCGCTTCTCACAACCGTTAAACAGCCGGTCAAAGCTCTCCCCCACCTTACTCTCCGACACGGAATAGCCCGGCTTCTCCACGTTGGTGGAGTCGGAGAGAAGGGCGAGTACCCCCTCTTTGCCCAACTGCCCTAAGCGAGCCAAGTCAATCATTTTCCCGTGGATGGGGGTGGGGTCAATCTTAAAGTCGCCGGTGTGAACCACTGTACCCACCGGGGTTTTGATGGCAAAGGACACCGCATCGGCAATAGAGTGGTTGACGTGGATGAATTCCACATGGAACACCCCGGCCTTTTGGCTCTGCCCGGCCTCTAAGGTGTGCAGCTTGGTGCGCTGGAGCAGGCCGTGCTCTTGCAGTTTCAGTTTCACCAACGCCGCCGTCAAACGGGTGGCATAGATGGGGGCACTCAAATTTTTCAGCAAATACGGCACCGCCCCAATGTGATCCTCATGTCCGTGGGTAAGGAAAATACCCCGGATACGGTGCTGGTTTTTCACCAGATAGCTAAAGTCGGGGATAACAATGTCCACCCCGTACATCTCATCGTCAGGGAACCCTAGGCCCACATCAATGACAATGATATCCTCACCGTACTCATAAACAGTGAGATTTTTCCCGATTTCATCCAAGCCGCCTAAGGCGATGATTTTCAGTTTCCCGCCCGACTCTTTGACGGCCGGCTTTTTAGCACCCAATTCTACATTGCGTTTCTTGGGCGGTTGTCTGGTTTGTTTTGGTTTTGTTGTTTCTGGCATAATAGTTTACATAACTCCTTTTTGTGCGTATGGTTACGCTTGTTTTTTTGCCTTATGTATTTGCGTGGGAACAGAACAACCAAAGCAAAGACTCACCATAGCTAGAGTTCGGCCCTGAAAACGCCGACATCGTCACTGGGTGGAGCCTGTGTGGTTCCATTCGTTGGTCTGTTGGTCTATAAAAAGTACAACTGTACATAACGCCTAGTAAAGTGGCAGATAAAGTTAGTATACCATAATACCATCGCCCTTGTCAAATTGTGCCAGTCGTAGGTCGTGGACGCACTGCGTTGTCACCTGTAAGGGCAGACCTTGTGCCTGCCACACTACATGCGCCCTACGTCAGTGTACCCAAAAGGTACAGCGAACATACAACGCCACTATTTCCCCTTCCCAAACCGGGCCTCTGCCAACTCGTATACTTGCCGTAGCTTGTCCTTATCCCCTCGAAGCTCTAACAATATCACCACGGCACACTCTTCATGGGTAAACAGGTGGAACGGAAGTTTGTATTGACTGAAAAACTGCAGCAACAACGCACGAAGCATCCCCTCCGTAAGACGCAGATCTTCCTGCAACTTCGTCATCGCATTCACCACTGTAGCGGAAAGTTTCACGATGGATTTGTCATAAGGAAAGAAATATTTCTCACTGACAAATTGGTAAATCGGGTCCCGCTGTTCGCTGTCCATACCGGAGAGGTCGTAATACATGGTCTCTACCAGAAAAGGGAACGCTTTTTTCAGCTTATTCTCCTCTAGCATAAACTGATACATCCGATACCGCATGGCCCGGTATGCATTGTAGTCTTTGGCGTTGAAGTGGAATTGACTGCGCCGCTCCATATAGGCGAGAATCAACCCCCGATAAGTCTTATCCGGCTCAGCCAGGGCTAGGCGATGCATTTCCCAGATCGTCAGCCCCTCCACGGGACGGCGATGGACATAGGGGACATACTGGGCCTCTGCCACGGCCTGTTTTCCGCTCTGGGTCAGGGCAAAGGCTCGGCGGGGAAAGTGTGTCGCCAAGTCCGCATCGGACATTTGGGTCGCAATCCGCTCGATTAGCTCCGCCTTACGACCGCCTACAGGCAGACCACAGGCTTTTAAGGTTTTTTTTAGGTTGACCACAGTCTCTCCTTCTAACGTGGCTTCCAGCGTGGCGGACTCTAAAAAACCACGCTCAACCAAGCCCAGTAACAATTTCCGCACATCAAGCATCCCGTACTGCTGCCGTAGGGTAGTCGGAAACTTCTGCTGGTCGGTATAAAATGACGAAGCCGCGCTGAGCAACAGCACCTCATGGGGGTATAGCCCGGCAGGGGTCAGCCCTTCGGGGCTGGCCTCATACGGCCCCGGCGCCAGAAAGTCTTGAAGCTCCAGAGAGGCCGCTTGCTCTGCTTGGCCCTGCTGGCCTGGTGCTTCGTCCTCTTTTCGTTTGAGGAAGTCTAAAATACCCATAGGTGGCCTCCTTGTCTTTCCTATAATTCCTGCCGGCCCTCTAAGGCCCGAAGCAGGGTGGCATCATCTGCGTATTCTAAATTGCCGCCTACAGATAGTCCATAGGCCAAGCGAGTCACACGGACACCGAAGGGGCGCAGCAGCCGTGCAATGTACATGGCCGTGGCCTCCCCTTCTGTGTCGGGGTTGGTGGCCATGATGACCTCTTCAATCTCGCCTTGTGCGACCCGGCTTGTGAGTTCGGTAATCTTTACATCGTCCGGCCCTACATGGTTCATGGGCGAGATAACGCCGTGGAGCACATGATACAGCCCGTTGTACTCCCGTGACCGCTCAATGGCAATCACATCTTTCGGGTCCGCCACCACGCAAACCACTCCCGGTTCCCGCTTCGTACTGCGGCAGATGTTGCAGAGGTCTGCGTCCGTGAGGTTTTGGCATTGGGGACAGACATGTACCGTGTCTTTGGCGGTGGTGATGGCTTGGGCGAAGGCGTTTGCCTCGCCTTCCGGCAGGCCCATGACATAGAAGGCCAGCCGTTGGGCGCTTTTGCGGCCCACGCCGGGGAGTCGGGCGAATTGGTCGATGAGGGTTTCTAGTGCGGGGGGGAAAAAATCCATGGTTGTTGTGTTCTCCTGATGTTTGGTTTTTTATTTTTGAGTGTGCTTCATTATGTTGTTTTGTGGCTTTTGGTGTATTTATTGAGTGTACTCTTCTGTGGTTTTGACTACGCCCTTCGTAGGGGACGTGCCCCTGCGCGTCCCAGTTCTTGACCTTCGCCTCGCCCTTCTGTAGGGGACGATGGCAATCGTCCCGCACCCTTAACCCTTCCCTTTCGGCGTTCCGCCGATTTTGCCTTGGCGCAGACCGAAGGCTGGTCATGCCCTGCCGGGCGGACTTTCTTTTTGTCTCGCCAAAAAGAAACAAAAATGCGACTTAGGGGCTGCGCCCCTAAGAACCCGCTAAGGTCAAGGGCAGAGTGACGACGGTTTCACCCCTTATACCCCGCACTGGTACCAAAAATCTCTAGCCAGATGTAATAGTGCTCGAAACTCCAATGGTCAAGGGCGGTGGGATCACTGGATGGTGCTTGCTGTTAATTGAATTGCACTCAAAAATGGGTAGCATAGGGCCAGTCTGGGTCAAGGTCAAGAGATCATACTACCCGGCTCCCACGGACGGTGCATTCTACAAACTTTACTTCATCTTTTGATAGAACTCTACTCCCCTGCTGTTCGACAATGCTGTAATCATCTGTGTTAATAATCCAACAACAAAAACTATCTCTATCATCTCCAATTTGAGACAATATGATAGGATTAAATTGAACTTCTCCGGATATAGGGGCTTTACTTAACAGATTTGCAACCTCTTTAGCATTTGTCATGGTAAAATGATTCGAGCCTGCAAAAATTGATGACACTCTTATGTGCAGAGCATTTGTGCTAAAGCGTTTATAATGTTTGTTCAATTTTTTCGTTTTTCCTTTCACTGTATTAAAAAGCATCATAGGATCCGTGGCACTACCTACACAATAAGCAAAAGCAGTTAGCTGACCGGCTTTCACAGCTTTGCTGTTTTTTTTAGTCGCTTTTAGCTCACCGGAGTCTCCATGTTCATTTGGTGGAAAAGAAACTGTACATTCAATACCAATATCATATTGCTCAGATTGCAAATCAGGACACTCTACCCCTTCCCCGAAGGTGAAAAAATGTATATCCAGGTCATAGATTTTACAATATTCAATTAACGCAAATAGCTCTAACCCCAATGTATTAGCCATCCCTACCCCCGCAACGCCAACACCGCAGCCCTGCGGTCTTTCACCCCAAACACAGCACTCCCTGCAACCAATACATTGGCCCCGGCTTCTACCGCCAGCGGAGCTGTCGTCGGGTCAATGCCGCCGTCCACTTCCAACTCGCAAGCGGGGTTCTGCACCTCGATCATGGCTCGGATTTCCCGAATCTTATCCAACTGGTCAACCATGAACTTCTGCCCACCAAAACCGGGCTCTACGGTCATGACCAGTACCATGTCTAGCTGGGCGATATAGGGGCGCAAGACAGCGGCGGAGGTTTTGGGCTTGAGGGATAGCCCCACACGTTTGCCGAGGCCCTTCACTTTATCAATGGCGGCTTGGATATTCTGCAGCTCGTCGGCCTCTACGTGGAACACCACAATGTCCGCCCCGGCTTGGATGAAATCTTCTACGTAACGAACCGGCTTGATAATCATCAGATGGACATCCAGCACCATATCCGTAACCTTGCGGATGGCCGAGACCACAGGGACACCCACGGAAATATTCGGCACAAACACCCCGTCCATCACGTCTAGGTGGAGGTATTCCGCACCTGCGGCTTCCACCTCGGCAATGTCTTTGCCTAAGGCTGTAAAGTCAGCGGCGAGAACGCTTGGTGCGATTTTAGCCATGATGATTCCTCCTGTGCCGATTCACGCCGGGTATGGCCCCGGCATATTTATGGTCTAGTGGGCGAGGGTACCTCAGCCTACTTTTATCATAGGGGCTGTTGCGTTGAGTATACTCCGCAATAGCCCCATTGTGTAATTACGAGTGTACTCATTATATAATATAGGGGTAAGATTGTCAATAAAATACCCCCAACAGAACGAATACTCCGTTGAGGGTGTGATTGACCGATTGGGGCGACTATTGCTTTTTATTACATGCCTTCAGCGCCCGCGCTAACACTTCATTACACAAAAACACAAGAACAATAAACGCAAGCCCCAGCGGGAACAGTGCCTCGTAAGAAATAAAGTACATGAGCTGGCTGGTCAAGAAAAACAACACCGCAATCCCAGCACCAAAGGCCGCCAGCTCATACCCCACGATTTTAGACAGTATGCGGGGCGTAAACCGGTTGGACGAGTCACTGACCAACGTGGGCAGCATCGGCCCTAACCCAAACCCGGCCAGTGCCATGCCAGAAACGTGACCGGTAAAATAAAGCACCCCGATTCCCGCCACGGCGATGGCGGCACCGATGCGGACAATGGGCACCTCTCGCAACCATTTTGCGGCCCAGCCGAAAAACATCCGTCCGGCAGTCATTGAGACATAATAAACAGCGGAGAAAATCGCAACAGTTTCCAATGTGGCTTGCCCACGGGCCATCAGGGCCGCGCCGGTAAAGAACACCAAAGTATAGTCCGTCCCGCCGAGGAAGAAAAAGGTGAGAATTTCTACCACTTGGTGCCATGTTTTTGTCAAGTATCGTTTTTTGGAGGCCGCTTGCTCTGTTGTCGCTTGGTCGGGCTCGTCCTCGTCATCAATCCAAATCTTTTTGTACATGCTAATCAGTAGCAGTATCGCCACCACAACCAAGATACCCGTAATCACAAAGTACCCTGCCCGCCAAGTGAGCACGGCCATCATCTGCCCCATAATAATGGGACTCAGCGTAGCGCCCGCGCCCCAGAAACAGTGCATCCAGTTGTTATGCCTCGCCGTAAAATGTTTTGCCATGTATGAATTCATACTCGATGCCATGAGGCCGGTTCCGAAGCCGTAGACCGTAATCGTCGCAAGCACCAGCGCAAAGTTCGGCGACAAGGCCAACCCTACAAACCCCAGCGCCATGATGACGAGGCCGTACAGATACACCGTCTGCAACTTCATAAAGCGGTTCAGCCGAGATAACAGAACCCCGGCCAAGGTATAAGTAATTGAATACCCCACCAAAATATAGCCCGTGTGGGCGGTGGTCATTCCTTGCATTTCATCGGCGATGCCCAGCCACGATACGGTAAAGGCACCATCGGGAAAACCCACCACAAAATAACTCACCAAAATAACACCCAAGAGCCAAAGCCGATTTTTCTTTAACTTTTCCATGATAACGTTTTAAACCCTTTCTGATTTGCAATAGCTCTATTGTAACCGCCGTCATAGAGAAAAGGAAGAGATTTGCACATTTTTGTACGAACGGTTCCCATTTGGGAACGGTGTTACGTTGTGGGTAATATTATTACGTTTCGTCAGACTGTAGCCCCGCAATGTACTCATAAATCAACAGCTCAATGACCATCAACATGGTAACACTGGAGGTCAAATTCATGCCGGGGACGTGGATTTCATCGGCAAATACGTAAAAGTTGGCATCCGACAACCCCTCTAGCGGGTTGTTGTCCGCCCGGGTGACAGAGAGCAGGTAAGGCCGCTCAGTCAAAAACACCCGCTCAATGAAATCAATCAGCACCACATCTTGCCCGGAGTAAGAAAGGGCGATAATCATGTCGTCCGCCCCGATGCGATTGACTAGGTTTTGCGTTTGGTAGGCAGCCTCCGGAAAGTAGGCATGGAAACCAAGGCCGATGAACAGCCGCTCACAGTACTGGCCAATGGCGTGGGTGTTGTCATCGGTGAGGACATAGATATTGGGCTTGCGGTTTAACAGGCCCACCACCTCCGCTACTTGCTTCGGGGACATGACCCGCACCGCTTCCATGGCGTTTTTTAAATACTCCTCGCTATAGCCTTGGCCGAGGACAATATCCGGCAAAGCCGTGTCCTGTTGGCTGTGGGAGGTGACCAACAGACTGTTGATAAAGTCCGTATACCCGGAAAATCCCAGTTTTTGCGTGAACCGAAAAATCGTGGTAGTGGACAAAAACTGCTGGCTTGCAAATTTCTGGATGCTCATGTATTTTACTTCGTCCATATTCTTCACCACATAATCAAACAGCTTTTGTTCGGTCTGATTGAGATTGCGGATGGTATCTTGCGTCGCTTTGAAAAAGTCAACAGTCAATGTTCGGTTCCCCCTTGATCTTGTATATGCTCAGTGTATCACAAATGGATAGAATTTTCTAGAACATACCAAAAAATAATAAAGAGCAAGCTCAATAAATCCGCTTTTTGCCGAAAAACGTATTTATGAGTAGACTCTATTATTGATTTTTTAATGGGATTCTAATTTGTTTTTAACCTGTTGGGTGGTTCCTTCCTTGACGTAGGGCAATTTTAGGGGTAGACTAGAGAGGATATATTGAAAATGGAGTATGGTCTATGGAAATGATGAAGAAGCACGTAAAAATCCGGCCTTGGATCCATATCTATGGGTTTGCGGCAGTTTGGGTCATTTGGGCGTTCTTACTGCCTATGTATCGGCTGATCCACTTTGTGGGCCTGTTCGGGGCAAGCATTGTGGTGTCTCTGATACTGCGGCAGATATTTAAAGGGAAGGTCATTGAGATCGAAGTCCCTCGCCCGGCACCCACACCCTTCACCTCCGGCAACGAGGAAGTGGACGGCTTGGTGCGGGAAGGGGAACTGGCCCTCTCTGAGATGGCAAGGCTCCGCGCAGGCATCCGAGACCCCAAAGTGGGGGCGCAGGTAGATGAGATTATGGAAATCAGCGATAAAATCGTCCGCAATGTGATGGAGGACCCGGCCCACTTTGACGGTGTGCGGCGGTTTTTGCGCTACTACTTGCCCACCACCATCAAACTGCTCCACGCCTATGACCGCTTAGATGCCCAAGGCATCTCCGGGCAAAACATCTCCGGCACCATGGAGCGGATTGAAGATGTCCTCAGCACTATGGCGGAGGCGTATAAGAAACAGCTGGATGCCCTATTCGCCAAAAAGGCACTGGATATTGAGACAGATATTGAGGTAATGGAAGGCTTTTTGAAACGAGAGGGCCTAACCGAATCGGATTTTAACTAAGGAGGAATTATCATGAACCCAGAATACACCCCAAGCCTAACCCTAGCCCCCAACATGGGCGCACCCACCCTAGAGGTACAAGTCATCGACGACACACCCACCAAAGAGACCTTAGACCAACTGACCCAACTCACCGACGCCGAGCGGGCACAGGTAGAGGCATTTTCCAAAGAGATAGATATCACCGATGCCAATCTGGTACTCCAATACGGGGCCATGGCGCAAAAGAACATTGCCGAATTTTCCGGCAGTGCCCTCAACAATATCCGCACCAAGGATATGGGGGACGTGGGCAATATGCTGTCCGGATTGGTGGTGGAACTCCGTGGTTTTGGCGACGGCGAGGAAAAAAAGGGCCTCCGCGGCCTGATTTCCCGCGGCAAGAACCGCATCGCCACTATGAAGGCCCAGTTTGACAAGGCGGAAGTCAACGTCAACAAGATTGTATCCGCCCTGGAGACCCATCAGGTGACCCTGATGAAAGATATCGCCATGCTAGATAAGATGTACGACATGAACTTGGCCTATTTCAAAGAGCTGAACATGTACATCCTCGCCGGGAAACAGCGGTTGCAACATGCGGTGGATGTGGACTTAAAAGACCTACAAGACAAGGCCCTCACCTCTGGACAGCCAGAGGATGCACAGGCGGCACAAGACTTTGCCAATATGGTCAACCGGTTTGAGAAAAAACTCCATGACCTAGAGCTGACCCGTATGGTGAGCATCCAGATGGCGCCGCAGATTCGGATGATTCAGCAAAATGATGCGGTGATGGCGGAGAAGATCCAAACCTCTATCGTCAACACCATCCCCCTATGGAAAAGCCAGATGGTCTTGGCCCTCGGCATGGCAAATGCCCAACGTGCCATGGAGGCCCAGCGGAATGTGACGGATGTGACCAACGAACTTCTGAAGAAAAACGCCGCTGCCCTCAAAACCGGCACCACGGATATCGCCAGAGAGGCCCAGCGGGGCATTGTGGAAATTGAGACCCTAGAGCAAACCAACCGTAGCTTAATTGAGACCTTAGAGGAAGTCCAGCAAATCCAAGCAGAAGGCTCGCAACGCCGGAAAGATGCGGAAGTGGAACTGGGCCGCATTGAGGGCGAATTAAAGCAAAAACTATTAGAATTGCAGACAAGGTAGAGGGCAAGTATGAAAATCCTGAAAAAACAACCGGTGGCCATCTTCGTCGCCCTCATCATCATGGCACTGGCCTTGGTGTACGGGGTCAATCGTAGCGTAAGCGAACAAGTGACCGCCGTGAAAGACCAATTTTATAACGGCGTGTTTGACGAACAGGCGGGCTTTCGCCGGGCGGGCATCCACGGGCAATTGACCCAACGGACTACCGCCGCCATGCGGATGCTGGCCATCGGGGACTTTAGCCACCCGGACGTGGCAGAACTGCAAACCGCAGGCGCAGAACTACAATCGGCCAGAAATGAGATGATTGCTCTGCTCACAGAGGGGGCCACGCCAAGTGCGCTGTTCTTAGCAGACCAAAATTTGACCGTAGCCACCCAGCGGTACTTCGCCCTACTTCATCCCCTAGTCGCAGCCGCCCAAGGAGAGGATTTAGAGGCCTTAGAAGCGGCGGAGGACACCATGCAAAACGCCGCCCGGGTCATCTCCGAGAGCGGGTATAACGAGGCTGTGGGCGTGTTCAACCGCACTGTCATGGGCGGGTTCCCCATGACGGTACTCCGAGTGATTGTGCTCGTACAGATGCCGGAACTATTTGCATAGGAGCAAACTATGAAAAAACGACTTGTTTTATGCCTATTCGCCCTGCTCATCCTAGCTGCGCCAGCTTTGGCAGCCCTCCCGGCGGAGACCGACTACCAAGTGGTAGACACCGCCGGGGTACTCAGTGCTGGGGTTCATTCTGATGTAAACAACCTCGGCGACCTGATGCGACACGAAATCAGTGCAGAGATTATGGTAGTCACGGTGGAGTACATCACCGCCGGGCAAGATGTCGAGCAGATGATGCGAACACTTTTTGACCAGTGGCAAGTGTCCACCCGTGGGATGATGATTTTATTTTCCACCCAAGAAAACCGCGGCGGTCTCATGCCTGGCGAGGATATTGACGGTATCTGGACAACCAACCGGATTGACACCTATCTCAACAACTATTTTTGGAACGATATTGATGCGGGCAACTATGATGCCGGTGTGATAAATTTGGTTACGCAACTGACCCTTTGGTACGAGGAATTCTACAACGTAACCTTAATCAGCGATGCCGAACAACCGATACAGGATGCGCCTGTGGTGCAAGACACGCCGACAATTCAAGCAGCACCTATGCAGTCGGACACCATGGCGATTATATCCGGGCTTGTCATTCTCGGCATCATCGTGGTGATTATTGTGGCAGTGGTATCCATGTCCGCCCGACGGCAGTACGTGAGCTATCACCAGCAGATGGGGATGCCCATGCCCATGTGGCGGCCTTGGTTTATCTTCTGGGGCCCCCGCCCGTGGCGGCGCCACTGGTGGGGCGGCGGTTGGCGTGGCGGCTGGGGCGGTCGCGGCCCCCGTCCACCCCGCGGCGGTGGCGGCATGGGCGGAACCGGCGGCTCTGGCAGAACCACCGGCGGCTTCGGTAGTGGTTCCTTTGGCGGACGCTCTGGCGGAAGTTTTGGCAGCGGCGGCTTCGGTGGTGGCGGATTCCGCGGCGGCGGTGGTCGGGGCGGCGGCTTCGGCGGTAGGCGATAGCCTTGCGCCCTTGGTGGTCACCTCTGACAAGAGGCGAGACACCAAGGGCGTTTGTTTATATAGACAAAATAATATTTTTACAACTTAATCGGCTATAAAATTGACCAGGGGTTCTTGTTGCTTCTTTGGCAAATCAAGCGTCATGGGTGAAACATGTTCTCCGAAAATATACACTTGATTCGTATCCGGTTCGACACAAATATCTGTTTTCGGCTTTGTGGCAAAATCAATGTAAACCAATGATTCGGTATCAGAAGCATTCGCAATGGCATGAACACCTTTTTCGCCCGTTGGAAAACATATCATATCGCCAGTTTTCACTTCCCTTTCCCCATAAAACGTACGCAATCTTCCTTTCCCACTGATAATGTAGAACACTTCCTCACTACGCTCATGCCAGTGGTAACTATAAGAACATTTACCTACAGGCACTTCTACAAAAGCCACCGTACAAGTGTCAACATCTTTTCTGCAAATAACAGGCTTTTCAAAAAAACTACTGTTTTCTGCAAAATTCCCTTTGGTAACCGCTTCCATGTTAGTGATGTTTTTGATTATTAAATCTTTTGGCATGATTTCTTCCTCCTCGTTATTGTGATTTTTTTGCCATACGTATATACTAATACACTAAGGGGAATTTTTGAAGAAGGCACTTTTTTGTGCTGTAGTTACCAAAAGGAAACCATTGGAGGTGCTTTCATGACAAAAGAACTGCCATCATGCCCGCTACAAATCACGCTATCTCTTATAGATAACAAGTGGAAATCACTTATTTTAGGAGAATTATTGTTTGAAGGCACACAGCGCTTTAGTGAACTTAGAAAGGCCCTGCCTCATATCTCCCAAAAAGTGTTAACACAAAATCTCCGCTCGATGGAAGAAAGCGGACTTATCGTTCGCAAAATTTTTGCTGAAGTTCCCCCTCGTGTTGAATATTCCTTAACTGACTTAGGATACAGTTTGCGACCTATCATTGAGGATATGATAAGATGGGGCAAAGAATATAGAGCAAAGGCCCAATAGCAATATTTGTTTGCACCGATGTCATGTTCTAACCAATGGGAATGTATTGAAATCCCTTGAGAAACGGTGTATAATCCTCCTTAGTGGGATTGTTATTTGTTATCTGTCAGACACGCCAATTCCCCGTGTGGGAACATGTTTAAAAAATATGCCGAACAACAAGCCCAACAACAACAGGAGAAAACAACCAAATGAACCGACAAGAAAAATCTCTATCCACCTTGGAGCTCCCAAACGTCCTAGAACGCCTCGCCGCAAAAGCGGTCAGCGAACCCGGCAAAGCCGCAGTGCGTGAACTGCGGCCTGCTACATCTATAACAGAAATCCGCACCCGGCTGCAAGAGACCACCGCCGCCCGGGGTATGCTCGCCATCAAAGGCGCTCCGTCCTTCCACGGTGTCAAAGACATCGCCGCACCCTTGGGCCGGGCAGACCGGGGCGGGATGCTGAATACCCGCGAACTGCTTGCTATCGCCGGGGTACTCAGAGCCGCCCGGACAGTGAGACTATACGCCAAAGCAGAGCGTGAGCAAGAAACAGAGATCGACTATCTGTTCCGCAGCCTAGCGGGGGATCGGCACTTAGAAGAACAAATCACCACCGCCATTGTCGGTGAGGACGAGATTGCCGATGCCGCAAGCACCGACCTTGCCGCCATCCGCCGGAAAATCCGGTTGACCGGGGCAAAGATACAAGAGACCCTGCGGAAGCTGATCTCGTCCCCCACCCACGCAAAAAACCTACAAGATGCGCTGGTGACCCAACGTTCCGGCCGATATGTAGTACCGGTAAAGGCAGAACATAAAAATGCGATTCCCGGACTGGTGCATGACACATCTTCCTCCGGCCAAACCTTCTTTATCGAACCCGCCGGGGTGGTGGAGGCCAACAATGAAATCCGGGAACTAGAAACCAAAGAACAGATAGAAATCGAACGGATTTTGATGGAACTCTCCGCAGCGGCGGCGGCTCGGCGAGAGGATATGGAAAGTGATTACGAGATTTTAGTACGCCTCGATACCATCTTCGCCCGTGCCAAGCTGGGGGATCAGCTAGATTGTACAGCACCGACGGTGCAGACAAAGGGAGAAACCCTGCTCAAACGGGCCAGGCATCCGCTGTTAGAGCAGAAAAAAGCGGTACCCATTGATTTGCGGCTGGGCGGCCCATTTGACACACTGGTCATCACCGGCCCCAACACGGGGGGCAAGACCGTAAGCCTGAAAACGCTGGGGCTTCTTACCCTCATGGCGCAGTGCGGACTGCATATTCCGGTGGATGAAGGCAGTGTGGTGACGGTGTTCTCCAAGGTGTTAGCGGATATCGGAGACGAGCAGAGTATTGAACAGTCTCTGTCCACCTTTTCCGCCCATATGACCAATATTGTGGACATTATAGAAGATGCGGGCCCCGGTGTATTGCTGCTGTTTGACGAACTGGGTGCCGGCACTGACCCCACGGAAGGGGCGGCGTTGGCCATTGCCATTATTGAACACGCCAGAAGCCGTGGGGCCATGGTGGCAGCCACCACCCACTACGCCGAGTTAAAACTCTACGCCACCACTACACCGGGGGTGGTCAATGCCGCCTGTGAATTTGACGTGGAGACCTTGCGGCCCACCTATCGGCTTTTAATCGGCGTGCCGGGGAAATCCAATGCCTTTGCCATCGCCGCCCGATTGGGATTGTCAGAAACAGTCATCGACGATGCCCGCCGCCGAGTGGATGCAGACAGCACCAGTTTTGAAGAGGTGCTCACCAAACTGGATACCCAGCGGCAATTGATGGAACAAGAGCGGATGGAAACGGATAAACTACTGCTCTCCGCCAAGGAAGATAAGGCTAGGGCCGAGATACTCCGCCGGGAGGTGGAAGAGGCCAAGGCAAAGGCCCGAGACCTCGCCAGAAGAGAGGCCCAAGAACTCATCGAGGATGCTCGCCGGGCCAGTGATGAGGTGTTTGCAGAACTCAAAGAAATCCGCCGCAAACAGGCCAAAGAACAGGATTGGCAGACAGTGAATGATGCCAGATCGGGCCTGCGCCGCAGACTAAACGAGGCAGAGTCCGGCCTTGCAACACACACCGAAGATACCCCGGAAGAAGCCCCCGCAAGACCCATTGAGCCCGGTGACACGGTAGAGCTTCGCAGTATTGGCTCGAAAGCCCAAGTGATTGACATTGGGGCAGACGGCACCCTCACCTTGCAAGCGGGAATTATGAAAATCAACGCCAAACCCAATGAGGTTCGGTTAATAGAAGGAGCAAAAAAGCCGGACTTCAAGCGAGTCATCGCCCAGAGTGAAGCAAAACTGCGCGCCGCTGGAGTAAAGCCGGAGGTAGACCTGCGGGGCATGATGGCAGACGAGGCCGTCACCGCAACGGAATTGTTCTTAGACAGTGCCGTGATGAGCAACCTTGGCACCATTACCATTATCCATGGCAAAGGCACAGGGGTCTTACGCCAAGCGGTACATGAAAGCCTGCGCCGAAACAAGCAAGTCAAAGACTATCGCCTGGGCCGTTATGGTGAGGGAGAGACCGGTGTTACGATTGTAACGCTGAAATAAGACAGGACAATTGGCAAAATTGCCAATTTATGAAGGTCTTTTCTTGGTATTTACAACTAGACTACAACTTTTGGAAAAGTACCGCAATTCCGGTTGACGCAGGAGCCTAGGTTTGATAGAGTATAATCGTAATACTAATACTTTAATGTATAAAGTGAGAAAGGTGTGAGTTGTACGATGGTAGCAAAACGAGCAACTTTGACCAATCAAGTGGGCCTCCACGCCAGACCCGCTACGTTTTTTATTCAGAAAGCCAACGAGTTCAAAAGCAGTATTTGGATCGAACGGGAAGAGCGGCGGGTGAACGCAAAAAGCCTTTTAGGCGTACTCTCCTTAGGTGTTGTCAAGGGCGGTGAGATCGACATTATCGCCGACGGCGACGATGCATCCGAGGCGGTTGAGACCCTGTGTGAGCTCATCCGATCCAATTTCGGCGAAGAAACTGAGGGCTAACAACACGCAAAGCCGAGGCGGGAACAGATGTGTTCCCGCCTTTGTTGTTTTTGGGCGCGGGTTTGTTCAATCCAGATGGAAAAGCATCTATCTTTCACTACGGCCTCTCGACCCTATGCTCCCCATTCATGAGCACAGTTCAATAGAACATCACACTAGCACCACCACCGCCCTTGACCATTGGGACTTCGAGCACTATTACATCTGGCTAGAGAGTATCAGCATCAGTGCAGAGCATAAGATACGAAACCGTCGTCACTCTGCCCTTGACCTTTGCGGGTTCTTAGGGGCGTAGCCCATAAGTTGATTTTTTGCTTCTTTTTGTTCAACGACAAAAAGATGGCCCGTCCGGCAGGACATGACCAGTTGGCGGTACCCGCCAAGAAAACCCTCGGCGGCAACGCCGAACAGGAAAGGTCAAGGGCCGGGACGCACAGCGGCACGTCCCCTACGAGGGACAAATAGCGTGGGGAACATCGAGAACACCGTCTCCCACAAAAAAAGAGAGGAACATCCGCCATGCATTGGTTTTCTATTGTAACCTCTATCCTCATCGCTGGCTTCGCCTTTTTGCTCCTGCGCAGGCAAGGGCTTCTTCGTGGGGCCCTGCCTCGTGTTGGGGCTATATTGCTGTTGACGGGGGCGTTTGTTGCGCGGCTTTTTGTTTTTGGACATGAAACCTTGGATTACCAGTGGTTCCTCGGCCCGTGGGTACAGCATTTTCGGGACTCCGGCGGATTTTCCGGGTTCTCGGTTCCGGTGGGCAACTATCATGTGACTTATCTATATTTCCTCGCCCTGTTTAGTTACATACCTGTGCCGGATCTGTATTTAATCAAACTGCTGAGCATTTTTTTCGATGTGATATTGGCCTATTTCGTCATGCAGACCGTAGGCCTTTATACCCAAAGCGTGTGGAGACGGCGGACAGTATTTTTTGCGATACTCTACCTCCCAACCGTATTCCTCAACGGCGCTTATTGGGGACAGTGTGACAGTATTTTCACAGCGTTTCTGGTTATGAGTTTCTATTACGCCATGAAACGCCGCCCAACACGCTCTATGGTGATGCTTGCAATTTCGTTTGCGTTTAAGTTGCAAGCCGTGTTTTTGTTCCCGCTGTATCTGGTGTTCCTGTTCACCCGGCAAATCCGGTTGCGGCATCTGGCCGTGTTCCCGGTGACGTATCTTCTGGTTATCTTGCCCGCCGTCTTGCTGGGCCGACCCTTTTGGGATACCGTCTTTCTCTATTTCCAGCAGGCCAGCCCAGAAGGGCGGGGCTTAAACTACAACTCCCCGTCCATCTTCGCCCTCTACCAAGGGCCCCGTGTGAACCCAGAGCTGGCTTGGGCCGGCATCATCGCCGCCTTTGTGTTTGTGGCTTTGATTTACCTCATCGTCTTGTTCCGCCACCGGCGGCAGGTGTCGAACGGGACGTATCTCACCTTGGCCCTGCTATTCGTTATCGGTGTCCCCTTTTTCCTGCCCCAGATGCATGAGCGATATTTCTTCCCCGCCGATATATTCGCAGTTATCTTCGGCTTTGCCCGTCTCCGCTTCCTCCCCGCTATTGCGTTGACCCAGTTTGCGTCTCTGTTGGGTTATTACACCTATCTAAACAACCGCTGGCCCCCGGTTCCCATTTATTATGGAACCTATGGGCTGATGGTGTTGCTGGCGGTGCTGGTGGTAACATTACTATTACAACCGCGGGCGAAGAGAAGAGCATAGAGAGATGGACTTTTGATTTTAGCCATGATATAATCGAACAAAGCAACGCCAAAAACACCATTGGAGAACCACAATGAAAAAAGAACTCCTAGAAGCCGGAAAAATCGTCAACACCCACGGTGTCCGTGGCGAAGTAAAAATCCAGCCATGGGCAGATTCTGCTGAATTTTTACAGGGCTTTACACATCTATATATTGACGGCGAGCCTGTGCGGCTTCTTGGTGCCCGTGTGCATAAACAAATGCTGATTGCCGAACTGGAAGATGTAACGGAAATCAACGCCGCCATTGCCCTTAAAAATAAGATTGTCTATATCCGCCGGTCGGATGTAGACTTGCCCCCCGGCCATTTCTTTATCCAAGACATTTTGGGTCTGCCTGTTATTGACGAGGCGGGCACCGCCCTTGGTACCCTGAAAGAAATCCTGCCCCGCCCCGGCGGGAACGTGTATGTGATTGCAGACGAAGACGGCGCAGAGCGGCTGGTGCCAGACGTGCCGGCGTTTCTGTTGGAAAAAAATCTGGACGAAGGCTTTATCCGGGTACGCCTCATAGAAGGAATGTAGCCATGACCATCGACATTCTGACTCTCTTCCCTGAGATGTTTGACGCACCCTTAGGTCAAAGCATCATCGGGCGGGCGCAAGCGGCGGGACATGTGACCATCCGCTGCCATCAAATTCGGGACTTTACCACCAACCGCCAAAACCAAGTGGACAATTATCCCTACGGCGGTGGGCGTGGCTGTGTCATGCAGGCCCAGCCCTTACACGCCGCATGGCAGCACGCAAAGGCACTAGGCGGCCCGGCTCGAACCATTTGCTTCTCACCCCGCGGCCGAGCATTCACACAAGCGGATGCCGTCCGGCTCTGCCGGGACTATGACCGGCTCATTTTTGTCTGCGGCCATTATGAGGGGGTTGACCAGCGGTTTATCGACCTAGCCGTAGATGAGGAGATATCTCTCGGTGACTTTGTGCTCACCGGCGGCGAAATTCCCGCCATGGCGGTAGCGGATGCCGTTTGCCGCATGGCCCCCGGTGTGTTAGCGGACGAGAGTTGCTATACGGACGAGAGCCACTGGAACGGTTTGCTAGAGCACCCGCAGTACTCCCGACCGGATGTGTGGGAAGGGCTAGAGGTCCCGGAGGTGCTTCTAAACGGCAACCACCGGGATATTGACAACTGGCGGCGCAAGCAGTCGTTTTTGACCACTCTGACGAGGCGGCCTGATATGTTTGAGCGGTTGCTGTTCACCAAGGCTGACCTGAAGCTCTTAGGCGAGTTGCGAGCGGACACAAACGACCCGGCAGTGCGAGACGCCTTGGCTTGGCTTCACACAGACCGCATCACCGTGCGCCGGGCCACAGAGCGGGACGAGCGGTATCTAACGCCCCAAGACGGTGCGACCACCTTTGCCATCTATGCAGAACATCACGGGTTTTGCGGTCATGCCATATACCGAATAGCGGGAACGGTGGGGCAACTGGAACTCTCCCTTCTTCCCCATGCCGCTGGCAAGGGCATTGACACGTTTGCGCTGACCCATGTGCTGGATGCGCTGTTTTCCGAACCGGGGGTGGATGTCTGTGTGTGCACGTCTCCTCTATCGGAAGATGTGGTACGGCGGATTGGGTTTTCCCTTGGTTTAAATGGACAATTTATCTTGGTGAAAGCAGACCAAGTTCAGCTGAACGACGATTCTGATTGAAAATTAGTTCTTTCTGTATAAACACTAGACAACTATATCAAAAATATGGTATATTAAGTTAAAGTAAAAGAAAGTGGAACATAATGTGTTTTAAAAGAAGAACGTGTATACTTTACTGTACTGAAAGAGTACTTTAATACTACAGAGAAAATGTCCATCGGTACCTTGGCTAAGAACTTGCGCTCCACCTGCTTTGACAAAAATTAGAAGAGAAGAAAGAGCTGATGTTATGAAAATTCAAGTTTCCACCGATTATGCCATTCGCATTCTCCAGTATCTCCATAAAAACGAACACGATTTACCCACGGCTATGACCATTTCACAGTCAGTTGGAATCACCTATCCGTTCTTTATCAAAATCGCCCACATGCTCAAGCAAAAGGGCTTGGTTCGCGCTGTGCAAGGACGAAATGGCGGATACCAATTGGCAAAACCCGCTGACCAAATTAGCTTTTATGATGTGTACTTATCTATTGAGGGCGAGTTACGGCTCAACCGTTGTCTGCAAGATGGTTCTAGTTGCAGTCGGGACGAAGGTTCTAAATGCCATCTGCGTGGATTTATCGGCAGTATGCAAGAGGATCTGATTGCAAAAATGTCAAAAAAGAGTGTCTTAGACCTACTTGGCACATAGCACAGTGAGGCCCGACTTTTCTAGAAAAATTTTGGCTTTTGTCTAATCGTTTCAATATCTCTGCGCCCGCCCCACAAACCGTCAACATACCTGCCCGCACCGAACATATGCGGGGGGCCGAGGGCAACCGTTCCCTGCGGTTTTTCGTGTATGTGAATGATTCTAAGCAGACACTTCAAGGTACCTTGTGACCCTTCCCCTTTCACCGTATCTATGGTATGATATGGCGATTAAGAGGAAGGGTTCTTTTATTGCGGATTAGTATAAGGAGCATACCATGATAAAACGATTGCTTACCGTTGCCTTGCTCATTACCATGCTCTTTGGGCTAATGGGCTGCGGCGACGCGCGAGATGTGTCAGACCATCCGCTAGTGGGCACATGGAGCTGGGTAGAGGATGGACTGTGGCAGTGGCAGTTTCAGGCCGATGGCACCGGCACCCGAGGAGTCACAGGCGAAGAGACAAGATTTGTCTGGTCCATCGAAGACGGCGGGCATCTGCGGCTCAACGTACAGGGCGGCAGTCGAGAGAGCTGGAGCTATCTCATAAGCGGCTATTCCCTGACTTTGGACAACCGACAGCTTGCCGGTGAGACCTATACATACAGAAGAGCCGACGCCCCCCCGGACATCCGAGAAGAGCCTGCAGAACCTGACCTCGTTCCTGATGTGACGACCTTGCTCGGCAAATGGGAATGCCAAGACGACACCGTACCCCACGCATGGATGTGTCTGCTCCTCTTTGAAGAGGGCGGCAGATTCACAGACAGCGAAGGAGACACAGGGACGTTTGTCATTGACGGGTCATATCTGACCTTTTTATTTGACGGATTTCAACCCATTGTAGTAGAGTTTATACTGTTTGAGGATATTCTGACCCTGCAAGGCGACAATATCAATGTAGTGTTAGTACGGCAATCGTGATAACAAACACCATGGCGCCCCCAAGTGAAATCACGTATTGAAAAATTGACCAAAAAGCGGTATACTACTATATATTGTATATTACAAAAATCTAGGAGTTGTAGCCGTGTATCTGAAAGCCCTTGAAATCCAAGGATTCAAATCCTTCCCGGAAAAAACCCGGTTAACATTTGAAAAGCAGATTACCGCCATTGTCGGCCCCAACGGCAGCGGGAAATCTAACATATCTGACGCCATCCGCTGGGTCATGGGGGAACAGAGTACCCGCACCCTCCGTGGCGGCAAGATGGAAGACGTGATTTTTGGCGGAACCGAGCTCCGCAATCAGGTGGGCTTTGCAGAGGTAAGTCTGATTTTAGACAACTCTGGCGGCCTGTTCCATATTGAGCAGAGCGAAATCATGATCACCCGCCGCTATTACCGTAGCGGTGAGAGTGAATATGCCATCAACAAAGAAACCGTCCGGCTCCGGGATGTCCATGAAATTCTAATGGACACAGGCATGGGCCGGGATGGGTATGCCATCATCGACCAAGGCCGGGTTGGCGAAATTTTGTCCCAACGGAGCGTAGACCGCCGGGAAATCTTAGAAGAAGCCGCCGGTATCTCCCGGTTCCGGCACAGGAAAGAGGAGTCCGAGCGGAAACTGGGCCGAACAGAGGACGACCTGACCCGGATTAACGACAAAGTGGCCGAGCTGGAATTGCAAGTAGAGCCGCTACAAAAACAGGCGGAAATAGCGAAGAGTTATCTGCTGCTCCGGGATCAATTGCGCAGGATAGAGGTCTCGCTCTGGATGGCGCAACTGGAAAAACTCCGGGGGGATGCCACGCGGCTGATCGAAGACTTTGAAACCGCCCGTGTTCAGCTACAAGAGGGGCAGGCGAACTTAGAAAACATGTACCGTGACTCGGAATCCTTTTTGGAAAAATTCCGGGCCAAAGACGAAGCGGCGGAGACCACCCGACAACGGATTTCTGATATTACGGACAAGGTAGCAGAAGCGGAGAGCGCCGTTGCCGTGCTCCGTGCCAATGTGAAGGGGGACGCAGATGCCGTTGAGCGGTTGACTGCCGAACTCTCGGAACAGGCGGGCAGGCAAGACACATTGCAAGGCCAAATTGATGAGCGCCGAGGCCGGATGACAGAGACCGAAGCAGAGATGACGGCCCTCACCCAAGAAATGGAAGCCAAGGTAAGCGAGGCCTCAAAGATTACCCAATCCCAAGGAAGCGGGGCAGAAGATTTAGATGCCCTGATGCAGCAAGAAAGCCGAGAAAGCGTGGCGCTGGCCGGTGAACGTGAGCGGATATCCGCCCTGCAATCGGCAACGGCGGCCCTGACTGACCGGGCCGGGGACTGTGAAGCGGACTTAGCATCAGCAGAGGTCAAGCTGGCAGAGGCCAGAACCCTGCGGAACGATTGTAAGCAAAACCTAGAAACCGCAGTAGCCGAACAGCAAACCCTCAGCAACATGATTCGGGGCCACGAAATGAAGATGAGCGGCCGGGAGAACAAGGTGGCGGCTCTGCGAGATGAAGTCAATTCGCTGACCTTAGAGTATGGCTCTGTGCAAAACCGTATCGGGATGCTTGCCGAGATGGAACGGGAGTTTCAAGGCTTTACCCGGGCAGTGAAAGAGGTCATGCAAGAGCATGGTCGTGGCCGTCTCCGTGGGATTCACGGGCCGGTGGCAAATCTGGTGGGTACAGAAGAGAGATATGCGCTGGCCATCGAGACCGCCCTCGGCGGGGCCAGTCAGAATATTATTGTGGACACACCGGAGGACGGCAAACACGCCATCAACTTCCTCAAGCGCGGCAATGTGGGGCGGGCCACATTTTTGCCCCTGAGTTCCATTCGAGGCAACCGCCTAAACGAGCGAGGCTTAGAGGGCCGGGCTGGGTTCGTGGGGCTTGCCTTGGACTTGGTGCGCTTTGATGGGAAATTAGAATCCGTTTATAAAAACCTTTTAGGCCGGACGGTGATTGTGGAGACACTAGACCACGCCATCAGCATCGCCAAGGCGTATGATAACAAGTTTAAGCTGGTGACACTGGATGGACAGGTACTTAGTGCCGGTGGTTCCATGACCGGCGGGTCATCGGCAAAAACTGCCGGGTTCTTGTCTCGGGCCAATGAGATTGAGAAATTAAAGGTCAAGCAGACCGACCTAGCCCGACGGCTCAAAGCCCGCCGGGACGAGTTAGAAGAAATTGAGCGGGAACTCAAAAGCGCCACAGCAGAGCTGGAAACCAGCCGGGGCGAGTTGCGGCAGGTAGAAGATAGCGTACTCAAACTGGAAGGTAGCCTGCAAACCCATAACACAGTACGTGCGGCACTGATTCAGAGTACAGAGGACTTGGAAGCGGAACTGCAAGACATCCGAAACAAACAAATCGCCAACCGTGCCGAGACGGAGACTCTGCAACAGACCACCGCCCGGCGAGAAACGGCCATGGCGGAGTTGAGAGAACAAGCCGATACCTTGGCCCAAGGACAAAAGGACTTGATGGAGGCGAGAGAAACCCTCAACCAATCCCTCGCCGACCTTCAAGCTCGGCGAGCATCCCTTGCGGCCCAACGGGAATCAGATCGGCACACGGTGGAAGAACTGGAACATCTCGCCCATAGCCTAGACGGCGACCGCAACCAGAAAGAAGCTCAAATCGAGGCCCTGCGGCAAGAGCGGGAAACATTCACGGCACAAATTGCCCAAAAAGAAGAGACCATCGCCGGGTACAAGGCGCAGATAGAGGAGTGCCGCACGGAACTCACCCGCATCGGGGAAGAAAAGCTGGCCCTAGAGGCCGAGCGAACCCAAGCTGACCGCACCATGAAAACCAGAAACGAAGAAATCCTCAAAATGGAGCGAGAGTGCGCTCGCCTAGAGCAACGAAAACTTGCCGCCGACATGGAGGAAAAGCAGATACTAGACCGGCTTTGGGACACCTACGAACTCAGCCACTCGTCTGCGCAAGAGGTGCGGCAAGAAATCGAGAGCGTGGCCGCCGCCGGACGGGAAGTGGCCCGGTTCAAGCAACAGATTGCAGCACTGGGTACGCCCAATATCGGTGCCATTGAGCAGTATGAGGTTATCGGCACACGTTATACTTATCTCACGGAACAGCGGGATGATATCCAAAAAGCCAAAACCGAACTAGAAGGTGTCATAGCCGAGATCACCAAAGAGATGGAAGAGATATTCACCCGGGAGTTCAAACAGATTGACCTAAGCTTCCAGCAAACCTTCCAAGAACTCTTCGGCGGCGGGAAGGCCAGCTTAGAGTTAGAAGAGCCGGATAATGTGTTAAGCAGCGGTGTCGAGATTCGAGTACAGCCGCCGGGGAAGAGCCTCAAGACAATCACCCTACTCTCTGGCGGAGAAAAGGCCTTCGTGGCCATCGCCTTATACTTTGCCATTCAGAAGATTCGGCCCACGCCGTTCTGTGTCATGGACGAGATTGAGGCGGCTTTAGATGAGGCGAACGTGTTGCGTTTCGCAGAGTACATGCGAACCCTCGCCCACAGAACTCAGTTCATTACTATCACCCACCGCCGGGGCACCATGGAAGAGGCGGACATGCTCTACGGTGTCACCATGCAAGAGCGGGGCGTGTCACAGGTGATTCATGTGGATTTAGAAGAGGCGGAAAAAACAATGGAGGCGGAGTAAATGGGATTTTTCGATCAAGTCAAACAGGGCCTAAAAAAAACCAGCGACCAGCTCACGGGGCTGTTCGACAGTTTCACCGGAACCAATGAAGAGTTTTTCGAGGAGTTGGAAGAAACGCTAATCTTAGCAGACATGGGTGCCGAGCGGGCCATGGATGCCATTGAGAAACTGCGAGAAGTGACCAAAGAGCAAGGCATCCGTGGGCCGGAAGAACTGCGGGCCGCACTGACAGAGATACTGGCAGAGTACCTGTCTGTAGGTGAGCCGGGGATGCGGCTTACCACCAAGCCATCTGTGATCCTCATGATTGGTGTCAACGGTGTGGGTAAGACCACCACCATCGGCAAGCTGGCTGTACACTACGGACAATTAGGCAAAAAAGTGCTGTTGGCAGCCGGAGACACCTTCCGGGCGGCAGCGGCAGAGCAACTGGCCATCTGGGCCGACCGGGCCGGGGCCGATATCGTACGCCACGAAGCGGGCTCTGACCCGGCTTCTGTGGTGTTTGATGCTTGTCAGGCGGCAAAAGCCCGTGGGGCAGATCTGATTATCGTAGATACGGCAGGGCGGCTTCACAATAAGACAAACCTGATGCAAGAACTCTCTAAAATCAGCCGCATCATCGACCGGGAACTACCAGATGCCGACCGGGAGACCTTATTAGTCCTAGACGCTGTCACAGGCCAAAACGGGCTACAGCAGGCCAGAGCGTTCCAAGAGGGCGCAGGACTCACAGGAATCGCACTGACCAAACTAGACGGCACCGCCCGTGGGGGGATTATTTTCGCCATTGCCGACGAGCTCGGTGTGCCGGTGAAATTTATCGGCGTGGGGGAAAAAGCAGAGGATTTGTTGCCGTTTGAGCCAACGGGGTTTGTAGAGGCGTTGTTGGGTGAGTAGGGTATTTTATCCAAAACCCTTTTGTATGCTCAAACAAAATGAATATTTATGATTTTTAAAAGATTAAGGGGTGACTAGCTATTAGAAGTCAAGAGTTTTTTGGAAGAATTTTCACACAGCGAAAATGGGCATGCCAAAGCGAGCCCCTGATGGAGCTGTTTTTAAAATTGGCGTTTTATCTCAGTTTTTC
>WRBE01000023.1 GCA_009779845.1 Oscillospiraceae bacterium | reverse complement strand
TTCAAGGAGGTCGACTGCGCCCTCTGCCTGTCGGAACCTATTATCCCATCTTGACGACAAGATAACAAGTTTTCATTCGATGTTCTTGTGAAAAACACCGTAAATACATTATACGAGGTGGTCTCTCGCGATGATTGAAAATCAGACCTATGAACAAAAACGAGAGTTTAATCAAAAAGCGAAAAATACGATGTTAGCGTTCTTGAACACCGACGGCGGCACGCTTTGCCTTGGGATTGACGATGACGGATCTGTTCACGGTGTTGATGGCGATATAGACTTAGAAACACGAAAAATAGTCACCAGTTTCCGAGATTCCGTCACGCCTGATCCATCCGGCTATTTTAAAGTGGAAACAGAGAAGTGCGAGGGTAAAACTGTCATTGTAGTGACCGTGGAGCAGGGCTCGGCCATTCCTTATTGTTATGCTGCTCATGGTCTCGTCCCGCAGGGGGTGTATGTGCGTGTTGGTAGTAATACTGTCATGGCAACCCGTGAGCATATCCGTCAGATGATTAAAGACAATGGTGCCGGGCAGTTTATTTCTGAATTGTCTATGGAGCAAGACCTTACATTTGAATATGCAGACAAAGTTTTTGCTGAAAGAGGCGTTAAGTTCGGTGAAGAACAAAAACAGTCCCTTGGCCTATTGCGCCCGGATGGGCGGTACAGTAATCTTGCCCTTATTTTGTCAGACCAATGTCCTTACACGACTAAGGCTGCAATCTTTGAGGGCTTAAACAAAGAGAAGTTCAAAGACCGCAAAGAATTCACGGGGTCGCTCTTCAAACAAATTGAAGATGTCCATGCATATCTTCATGTATATAATCGTGTAAGCGCAAAAATTGAAGGTATGTATCGGGTGGATTATCCGGATTACCCGGATATTGCCATTCGGGAAGCCTATGTAAATACCCTCATACACCGGGACTATTATATCGAAGGTAGCGTATTGGTCAGTATGTTTGATGATCGCCTTGAGTTCATGTCCCTGGGCGGTGCCATGCCCGGTGTTACCCACGACTTGATGTTGTCCGGGGTATCTGTGGCACGCAATGAAAAACTAGCACAGATTTTTTATCGACTAAATATCATCGAAGCATTCGGCACGGGTATTCCACGTATTTTTGGTGTATATGAAGACTCTGGCGTGAAGCCGAAAATCCCAGTTGTAGATGGAGGCTTTCTAATCAGCATACCGAATAGAAACTATTTTATCCAGCACTCTAAAAAACCTAGCGTAGTTGCCAGCCCGAATGAACAGCGGGTGCTTGACGCTTTTTCAGGCGCCTTCTTCAATAAAGAGGAGGCAGCAGAACTTCTTGGTATCAGTGCAAATGGGGCATATAAGGTTGTACAACAAATGCAGAAGAAGGGGCTGCTTCATGCAGAAAAATCGGGCAGGAAATGGATTTACAGCGTGAATAAGCTGTAAATTGTTCTCATTTTGTTTATAAGATTTGGGATTTGATAAAAAAGACATAGGCGCAGGAGATATTCTCAGCTTATTTATCAATGATCCAGAAACTTTAACTGGGGAAAGTGATGCTCGGAGGTACAAGGGGGCAATATGAACACAAATAATGAGTCTAGCAAATTTATTCCTACGCCTCATTTCATTGCATATCTTGACATACTGGGGTACAAAGAAAAGGCGAATGGGGGAGACATTAAGCTTGCGGAAACCATAGATTCAACTCTGGATAGTGCAAAGGATTTTGCAAAATGGTTTCTAGGTCGCGATGACGAGGACTTAGGTATTGCCATTAAAGCGTTTTCAGATAATATTCTCATCTGCACAGAAAAGGGCTGGGATCTATTATTTTTGATGGTCGGAGTTCTTCAGCACCACATGCTAGACAATGGTTATTTCATTCGAGGGGCGCTGTGTCATTCCGATTTATATTTCGATGAAAGGTTCCTTTTCGGGAAAGGGATCATTATGGCACATGAAATTGAATCTAAGATTGCAAGATTTCCGAGAATAATATTGCATAGTAGCTACCGAAGCGCAGCAAATGCACAAGATGATCCTCGCTTTGACCCACGAGATGACGAAGCTATTAATATTTTTGATGTTTTTTCATCGGTAGCAGGAATGCTACCCTTATACTTACATGATACTGACGGATATATGTTTATTAATTATCTAGGGATTTCCCATGCGATGCCGGACTACGCAAAAGAGCATAAATTCGAGGAGGTACTCGAAAGTCATAGAGATAAAATACTTTTCAACATCAAAGATTGCGAGCGACGGTGTTTGCCACAAGGGATTATGGAAAAATTCCTATGGTGTTTACAATACCATAATCGTTTCTGTAGTGAAAATGATTATAAGAAACACATGCTTTCATAGTTATCAATAAGCCGGAGACACTCCCATGCACACACAATCCGCAAAACTAACCTTCCACATCCCCCACACCGCATCCCTCAAAGACAAACGCCAAGTCTGTCGCAGCCTAATCGACAAAACACGGCGACGCTTCAACGCCGCCGTATCTGAGGTGGACACACAAGACATACACCAGACCCTCACCATCGGTGTCGCCGTTATATCGGGCAACTACGCCCACGCAAGGCAGTCGCTGGACGAGATCATCCGCTTCATGGAAGAACACGCCGAAGCGGAACTTGTGAGCGTGGAGATCGAATAGCCACCAAAACATCCCCCAATTTGACACACGTATGACACAAAAACCGCTACAACCCCTGCATTTCCAACCCCCGGAATTCTCCAAGAGATTAATCAAACCACTACCAATAAAGCGAGGGCAAGTGCCCTCGCTTTGGTCTGCTTTTGGGTGGTTACTTTACTTACCGGGCCATTTCCTCAAATTCGGCCTCGGTGAGAACAGCAACGCCGAGGGTGTGGGCCTTGTCCAGTTTACTGCCGGCGTTTTCTCCGGCGAGGACGTAGTGGGTGTTTTTTGACACCGATGACCCCACCTTGCCGCCCAAATTTTCAATAATCGCCGCCGCTTCGTGGCGGGTGTATTGGGTGAGGGTGCCAGTCAAGACGAAGGTTTTGCCTTGGAATCGGAGGTCTTGCTCGCCCGCTCCGGCTTGGCTGGTCATGGAAACGCCCGCCGCCTTTAGCTTGGCGAGCAGGGCTTGGGATGCGGGATTTTCAAACCAATCCAGCAAAAACTGGGCAGTCACCGCGCCAATGTCGCCGACGGCCACCAGCTCGTCTAACCCCGCTTGCTCCAAAGCCTCCAGAGAGCCAAAATGGGCGGCCAACCCCTTTGCTGTCTGAAGGCCCACTTGTCGGATGCCGAGGGCGAACAGCAGATGGGCCAGCCCCCTAGACTTACTGGCCTCAATGGCGGTCAATAGATTTGCGGTACGTTTCTCACCCATGAGGGGCAGGGTTTCCATCTGGGCGGGGTCGAGGGCGTAGAGATCCCCTGCCGACTGTACCAAGCCGTGCTCTATCAAAAGCTCCACAATAGACGGCCCCAACCCCTCAATATCCATGGCATCCCGGGAGGCGAAATGGGCAATATTGCGCCGCAGTTGGGCGGGGCAAGTGGCACTGGTACAGCGCACCGCAACCCCGTCTACATCCCGTGTGACATGGGCACCGCAAGCAGGACAGGTGTCCGGCAGGGTATAGGGGACAGAGTCAGCGGGGCGTTTGTCTTTGACCACCGCCACCACTTCCGGGATAATGTCCCCCGCTTTTTGAATCAGCACCGTGTCGCCGATGCGGATGTCTTTCTCGTCAATATAGTCTTGGTTATGCAGACTGGCGTTTGTGACCGTGGTGCCCATGAGACGGACAGGCGCAACCACAGCCTTGGGGGTGAGCACCCCTGTGCGGCCCACTTGGACGACAATGTCCTCTACCACTGTGGGTTTTTGCTCTGGCGGATATTTATAGGCGATTGCCCAGCGGGGGGCCTTTGACGTGCTGCCCAGTTCTTCCCGGTCTCGGAGGTTGTCGAGCTTGATGACTGCGCCGTCCATCTCGTACTGTTTTTGTTCCCGGATTTGACCAAGATGCTCGATTTGGGCGAAGCATTCGTCCATAGAGCGGCAAATTTCATAAAACGCAGTGGGGAAGCCCATCTCGTGTAAAAATTCCAGAGATTCACTGTGCCGCTCAAAGGATTTCCCTGTCACCGCTTGCACGTTAAAGACGATGAGGGAAAGCTTACGGCTGGCGGCAATTTTGGGGTCTAGTTGCCGCATGGAACCAGCGGCGGCGTTGCGGGGGTTGGCAAAGGGTGGTTCGCCCTCTAAGTCCCGCACTTCGTTGAGCCTTGCAAACACCTGTTTGGACATGTACACCTCGCCCCGAATCACCAGATAGGGCGGCGCATTAGCAGGCAGGCGGAGGGGGAGGTTGCGGACGGTTTTTAAATTCTCCGTCACGTCCTCGCCCACTGTCCCATTGCCCCGGGTGGCGCCTTGGGTGAACAGGCCGTTTTCATAGGTCAATGCAACAGAGAGACCGTCGATTTTGGGTTCGACGACATACTGAGGTTCCGGTACCACTTTGAGGACACGGGTGTGAAAGTCGTCTAACTCCTCTTTGGAAAAGGCATCATTGAGGCTCTCTAAGGGAATCGCATGGGTGACTTGCTGAAACCCCTCCAACACCGCCCCGCCGACCCGCTGGGTGGGGGAGTCGGGGATTTTCAGTTCCGGGTGCGCCTCTTCCAATGCGATCAGTTCCCGCATGAGTTGGTCGTATTCGTAGTCGGATATGGTGGGTGCATCCAAGGTGTGATAGTTGCGGCTGTGCTGTGTGAGAGCCTCTCTGAGAGATTGTATCGTTTGTGTAATGTCCATGTCTGTTGCCCTTTCGTTTCTATTGGAATCCAAACTGCCCGAATACCCCCGGTACATCGCCCACAATCACGGTCTCTGCCACTAACATTTGCACAGAGATGGTCTCCGTGGCGGCGTGGCCGGGGACGAGGATATTGACTTGGACAGCGATATCTAACATGATTTGGTGCTTGGTCTGATTGATGCCCGCTGTGGAGAATTCGTTGGAAAAGGTGGCGGTGGGATTGCCCAGTGTCACCACCCGAAACCCAAGCCCCGGCCCCCGGCCGGAGAGCAGACTGCCGCCGATAATATTACCCAAGGGGATGCGCATTTCCGTGATGGAGAGGTGGCTGATTTGCTCAATGACCTCGTTGGTAATGAGGGCTTGCAGCGTGTTAATCCGGGACATGTCTGTGGTGAGGGCGGTGATGGTACCGCCGAGGTCTCGCTCTAGCTGGATGAGTTCTTGGTAGGCCAGACTGCCGTCTAACAACCGGGCATAGATGGCGTCATTGACCGCTGTGGTAATTAGCTCATTGGTCTGGTTGATGGCCATTTCTGTCATAACGGGAACCACATTGCGGCTGACAGAAAACGCAAAGAACAAGAACAGGACGCTTGCCCCGATGAGGGCCAGTCCCCGCTTCTGCCGTCGGGACAGTTTTTTGCCCCTGACGGACGAAAACCATGAAGACCGATAAGAAACTCGCCTAATACGCATAGTATCACCCCCTCGTACATGTCTATGTACAAGGCGGCTTGGCCTAACCCTCTAAGATGAGTTGTGCCGCCGAGAGTACGCCCAATTTCCCCGATTCAAACGTCAACCCGCCTTGGAGATAAGCGCAGTACGGCTCCCGCAGGGGTGCGTCCGCCGAGAGCTCAATCGTGGAACCCTGATGAAAGGCACCGGCGGCCATGATGACGGGGCAGTCATACCCCGGCATGGGCCCCGGTTCCGGGGTGACATAGGCATCCACCGGCGCACCCCGCTGGATGCCCCGGCAAAAGCGGACGAGGTCGTCCGGGCCGTGAAAGCGGAGCATTTGCACAATGTCCGTCCGCATATCCAACGGGCCGGGATCGGCGATATAACCAAGTTCCTCCATAACAGCGGCGGCGAACACGGCGGTTTTTAACGCCTGCGCTACTGTATGGGGGGCCAGAAACAGGCCCTGATATAACAATCGGGTATGGCCCAGCGTTGCGCCGTATTCTCCGTCTAAGCCGGGTGCGGTGGCGGCGTTTGCGGCGGCTTCTACCAAATCTGCCCGGCCCACGATGTAGCCGCCGCCGGGGGCAAGGCCGCCGCCGGGGTTTTTAATCAGGCTTCCGGCGATGAGGTCTGCGCCCACTTCTAGGGGTTCTCGCTCTTCTACAAACTCGCCGTAGCAGTTGTCTACGAAGATGGGTACCGTGGGGTTCACGGTACGGACGGCGGTGCAGACGGTTTGGATTTCGTCAATGGTCAGGGATTTCCGGGTGGAATATCCTCTGGAACGCTGAATTGCCACCACGCCCACCTTGGGGTCTGTGGCTGCCGTTTGGATAGCGGCAATATCCGGGCCGCCAGCGGGCAGGGGGTCTGCTTGGGCGTAGCCAATGCCGTAATGTCTCATCGAACCATGATGTGTCCCTGTGAGGCCGATGACACCATGAAGGGTGTCGTAAGGCGTGCCGGTGACATAGAGCAGAGTTTGCCCTGGCGACAGTGCCCCGAACAACGCCGCCGTAATGGCATGGGTGCCGCTGACGAGGCCGATGCGTACAAATCCGGCCTCCCCACCGAAGATATCCGCAAAGAGGTCGTCAAGCGTACTGCGGCCCCGGTCACCGAGGCCGTAGCCCGTGGTGGCGGCAAAGTGCCCCTCGGACACCCGGTGACGATGAAAGGCATCTAAGACGTTCCGGGTATTGGCGGCAGAGACTTGATCAATGCGGCAGAAGGCATCGCTACATCGGGCGATGGCATGTTGCTCTAACTGTAAGACTTGGGGTGAGAATGTGAATACGCTCATAAGGATGCTCCGATTTTGGGTTCTGCGTTTTTGATGGTATGTTGTATTATAGCATATGATAGGGTGTAGAGTCCAATCTCAAAGATCGAGACGCTGCGGGCAAAAGACAACGGTCAAAACCACAACAAGCCAGAGCAAACACGCTCTGGCTTGTTGTAGAGTTACAGCTTATTTCAAGTGTAACAAGTACACGGATATATCCGCTGAAGAGAGCGGGTGACAGGCGTTGCTACTCCTACAAGTGGAAGAAATCCCCTAGCTCTCATACCCATTGGGATGCGCCTTAAAAAATGCCCACGCAGACTGGATAATCACATCCAAATCATCGTACCGGGGCGCAAAACCCAAATCCCGTACCACCGCATCGGAGGATGCAATCAGGATAGAGGGGTCGCCAGGTCGGCGGTCGGCCATTTCGGCACGGATTGGGATACCGGTCACCCGGCGGGCGGCTTCTAGGATTTCTAAGTTGCTAAAACCGTGGCCATAGCCCAAATTGTAAATGTTACTCTCAGCCCCCGGTTCACAGAGTTTCGCCAAGGCCAGCACATGGGCGGCGGCTAGGTCGGACACATGGATGTAGTCACGGATGCAAGTACCGTCAGGGGTGTCGTAATCAGTGCCGAAAATGCGGATGCAATCGGTCTTGCCCAGTGCGGCACCCAGTACGAGGGGTATCAAGTGGGTCTCCGGCGTGTGGTCTTCTCCAATTGTTCCGCTTTCGTGCGCTCCCGCCACATTAAAATAGCGCAGGCACATGGACTTGAGGCCATAGGCCCGGTCATACCAACCCAGCATCTTCTCCACCGCCAGCTTCGTCTCTCCGTAAGGGTTGGTGGGGACGGTTTTTTGCTCCTCTGTAATGGGCACCTGTTCCGGCTCACCATAGGTGGCGGCGGTGGAGGAGAACACGATTTTATTCACGTTAAACTTCCGCATGGCCTGTAGCAAGCAGTAAGAGCCATAGACGTTATTGTCGTAGTATTTATCCGGTTGCGTCACGCTCTCGCCCACCAGAGAATAGGCCGCAAAGTGCATGACAGCATCAATGCTGTGGTCGGCAAAGACCCCCTCTAAGGCCACAGGGTCTCGCAAGTCGCCCACCACCAGCGTGGCATCTTCCGCCACCGCGGCACGGTGGCCTTTTTCTAGGTTGTCAAAGACAATGACGTTGTGCCCCGCCTCTAATAATTCGATTACTGCATGGCTGCCGATATACCCGGCACCTCCGCATACTAATACGTTCATGATAGAACCTGCCTTTCTGGTTTTTTGGTTGGTGATTTATCTTTGATTTAAAAATTGTACTTATAATGAGGTCCTTCTTTGCGAAGGACATTGTTTTCGTAAAGCTTAAGTAATATGCCTGCAACCTCATCCTTTTGAATTGTACATTTGTCATTTGACCTATATTTGCAAAGCAGGTGATTATTAATACACTCTTGATTCGTAGGTGGCAAAATGGATTCGTCCGCTATGCGAGGTTTCGATCTTAGCATTTCAATTAAAATACATTTATCAGCATCATTGTCATCCAGCTTATAAATGCCTTGCATTTTTTTTAGGTCGCTACCTGCCCACTCTAGAAATTTATCAGAAATACCAAATGTGGTCGCACCAAGAAGAGCTAATAAAATTGCTATTGTGGTCATTTTTAAACTTATATTATATTTTTTAGAAAGTGTTAAAAAACCAAGTCCTTCCGATAATTCCGGCAAATCATAGCTTGTTTCTATGTATTCGCCCTCACCTTCAATGAAAGAATATTTTTCAAGTTCTTCAATAAACTTTTCTATTACTCCCTCGTCCACGAATTGCGATATTTTCGCTCTCAAATTTTTTTCGTTTCCATTAAATCTAAAATCCATATTTATGACTCCTTCATTATCAATATGGGCATAGGCAAAAGGATTTTTTAACAATTAAATGCCATGTTGCAACAAACAATCGACTGCCCGTTTCCCCACACTAATCCAACGTCACCGCTCGTGACACCACATGCACCACAATCAACCACGCCGCCAAATAATAAAACAAATTCACCGCACTGGCCGTTTGCGGTGCGCCGGCCCAGAAGATGCTGGCCAGTAGTAGCAAGCCGATGACCGAGGATGCCACGCTCAAAATCGTGTTGCGGAGCACCGCAGACCGTAGCCGCTTCCCGCCCACCACCACATCGGTGAGGGGGTCTAGGCCCTCTCTGGTGAAAATCGCAAAGGGCCGTGCGTTGGTGTCCGGTTCTATGTTGCTAAGGGCGTACCGTTCGGCGTAGGTGAGGAAATTGATTTTCTCCGCCGGGATTTGGAATTTGTTTTGCAGCATCATGGGCGTAATGTTAAAGTCCCGCACGGCAAACAGGGGGCGGATTTTAATGTTTAATAGACTGACCAGCGCCTCTTTCACGGAATTGAGCGGCGTATAGTTGATGGCAAACACCCCGGCAAGTTCCCCGGAAATGGCGGTGAATACTGCGTTTTTTACATTCAAGTTCTGGGGCAGGCGAATCCCCATCAGGTTCATGAGACTGGCTGAACCCACAATGACCTCATTCTCGCCTATGGTGGCCCCGATGCCGCCGCCTTCGTAGCTGACCAAGCCCTCTACCCCATGGACAGGCAGATTTTCTTTGCGGAGGATATCCAAGAACACCTCGGAGAGTCCCGAACCAGAGGCCACAATCAGGTTTGCGGTGTAAGAGAGCACTTGTTGCGCCTGTTCCTGCTGCATAATTTTCACGCCGCTTAAAGACAGCGTACCCGCCGGGAACACATCCGTGTCGGTGACGATCAGGCCCTGAGCCTCTTTCGTCTCAGCAGCGGCACCCCAACCGGCGAGGGCCGCCCCCACTTTGACCAGTTTCCGGGCCAATAGGGAGTAAGGCAACCCATAGGCCAAAAGCCCCGTGAACCCCGCACTGACCAAGGTCATGGCGGCAAAATGATGGACAGTGTCAATCAACGTCCCCGGCCCGCCCAAAGCGGTCAAGAGCGCAAACACGGCAGAGGCCACCAAGAGAAGCGGTGCGGCCATGCTGTAGACGTGTTCAGACAAGTCCATCTGTTCTGTCTTTTTCACAAACCCTTCCGTGTCCATTTTGGATTTGTACAGGGCAAACCCCTCGTCCATGGCTCCGAGATGGCTCATAACCACGTAAGGCTCTTTTTTCGTGGCCGCCGTGCGGAGGGTGGTTTTCATGGCGTTGCGGGTGGTTTTGATTCCCAGCAGGGAAGCCCCCAAAGCAAAGGCCGCCACGGCAGAATAAGGGAGACCGGTTCCGCCCAGCCCCACCATTATGACCCGGATTGCGTCTGCCAAGGTCGCCAGTGCCGCAGTGGTGACGAGGCTTTCCACCCCCATGCGGAAACGGAGCAGGTCTAACAGCCCCGTGGTTACCACTTCCGCTGTGAGCATCATGGCAAACAGTTGTAGCACAATCATCGTGGTCACAAAACCGTGAACCGTATTCAAAAATCCGGGCAACGAAACACCGCCGTCCCCTAGCCCGGTAAGTAGTAGCATAATTAGTGCCAGCAGGCAGGAACCCATACCCCGCAACTGCTGACCGCCCATATTTCGCCCATATTTTCCGGCGGCCCGGTGGAGGGTGATTCCGTCTTTTTCTAAGTCCGCTTCGTCGTAGACACCTTCTTCTTCCGCCTCGTCCTCGTCCGGCTCATCGTCTACATCAAAGTCAACAGCGTCAGGCGCTTTGGCCCGCCGCCAGAAAGAGCGGCGGTTTGCGGTGTCATGGTTCTCGTCCACTTCTTCATCCGTATCGTCCGCTAGAGTTTGGCTGATATGGGCATAGTGGTCAATCTTTTCTAAGTCGGCATACTCGTCCACATCAATAAATTCGTCTGCTTTTATGGGGGGCGTATCTGCCTGTACCGGGGGCTGTGCGGGTGGGAGATCGGCACGTTTTTCCACAGACGCAACCGTCGGACGTGCAGCAACAGGCGGCTCCGGTTCGACAGGCTTCGCCAAGGGCGGCGGGGTTTCGGCCTTCTCCGTTTGAGTGGCCAAAGTGTCCGCTATTATTTGGTTGACCTTTTCGTCCAATTCTTCTGCGGCCGTGCTTTTATATTCGGCCAAAATGGACTCTAAAGACAACGCCTCGTCTGCGTTTAACTTGTCTTTGCCGTGTTCGCTCATATTCCTATCCTCACTTGTTGCCGGTTCTTTGCCTGACGACCTCATACAGTAACAACCCCGCCGAAACAGAGGCGTTCAGAGAGCTCACTTTCCCTAGCATAGGGATATTCACAAGAAAGTCACAGTGTTCTGCCACCAGCCGTCCCAAACCCTCACCCTCACTGCCGATGACAAGGGCGGCGGGGCCGGTGACATCAGTTTCCCAGAGGGTTCTCTCCCCCTCCATGGCGGCCCCGTAAATCCAGAGGCCCGCTTGTTGGAGTTCTTTGATGGCGGCGGTCAAGTTGGGTACCCGGCACACGGGCAAATGATTCACTGCCCCCGCCGAGGTTTTTTGTACAATGGGCGTAATCCCCGCACTGCGGCGTTTTGGGATGATAATCCCATGGGCCCCGGCGGCCTCCGCCGTGCGGATGATGGCCCCCAGATTGTGGGGGTCAGACAGCTCGTCACAAATCACCACCAAAGGCGGCTCGCCCCGCTCTTGGGCTAAGGCCAAAATGTCCGTAATCTCGCAATACGCTTTCACCGAAGCCAAGGCCACCACCCCTTGATGGGTTTGCCCTTTGCTCATGTGGTCTAATTTCCGGCGGTCGGTCTCCACCACCACGGCCCCTGTCCCTCTGGCACGGGATGCCATATGGCCGAGACTTGCGTCCACGTCCCCTTTGGCAATAAAGATTTTATCAATGGGCACCCCTGCGTCCAGTGCCTCCATCACCGCATTGCGGCCTAGGATAACGCCTTCTTCCAAGGGGTCTTGATAACCGGTTTGAATCTCTAGCCCCTCCGGCTTTACATGCCGGGGGGCACGGCCCCGGCCTCTGTCACGCTTGTCCATCTTTATAGATATGCTTGCAAGCGGTCAACCATGTCCAACCGCTCCCAAGGCAGGTCGATGTCCATCCGGCCAAAGTGCCCAAAGGCCGCCGTCTGCTGGTAGATGGGCCGCCGCAGGTCGAGGTAGTCGATGATGCTGGCCGGGCGGAGGTCAAACTCCCGCCGGATGATTTCTTCCAGTTTCCCATCGTCTAACTTCCCTGTCCCCTCGGTGTTGAGGTAGACGGACACAGGCCGGGCCACGCCAATGGCGTAGGCAAGCTCAATCTGACAACGCCGGGCAAGGCCCGCCGCCACAATGTTTTTCGCCACATACCGGGCCATATACGCGCCGGAACGATCCACTTTAGTCGGGTCTTTCCCGCTGAAACAGCCGCCGCCGTGACCGCCGTGACCGCCGTAGGTGTCTACGATAATCTTCCGCCCCGTCAAGCCCGAGTCGCCCACAGGCCCGCCGGTGACAAATCGGCCAGTTGGATTGACGTAGATATTGGTGTCCTTGTCAATCAGATGCTTCGGCAACACCGCATCAATCACACTCTCCCGCACGCCAACACGAAGGTCTTCTAAACTTACGTCCGGGTCGTGCTGGGTGGACACCACAATGGCCGCAAGGCGCTCGATTTCGCCTTTTGGCCCGTATTCCACGGATATCTGTGTTTTACCGTCAGGCCGAACGAAAGGCAGGGTGCCATCTCGCCGCACCTCGGACAGTCTCCGGGCCAGAGTATGGGCGTAGGAGATGGGGGCCGGCATGAGTTCCGGCGTCTCGTCACAGGCGAAGCCGAACATCATGCCCTGATCGCCGGCACCGATTAAGTCTAGCTTGTCCGCACCGCCGGATTCTTTTGACTCTAGGGCTTGGTCAACGCCTAAGGCGATGTCAGCACTCTGCTCGTCAATACTGGTCATCACCGCACAAGAGGCCGCATCAAACCCGAACTCGGGCCGGTTGTACCCGATGCGGTTTACGGTTTTCCGCACGACTTTGGGGATGTCCACATAACAGTTGGTGGAAATCTCGCCCATAACGAATACAAGCCCTGTGGTACAAGTGGTTTCACAGGCCACCCGGGCCATGGGGTCTTGGGCGAGGATATTATCCAGCACCGCATCTGAAATCTGGTCACATACCTTGTCGGGATGCCCCTCGGTAACGGATTCGGATGTAAATACTCGGTTTGGCATGGTAGTAAGTTCCTCTCTTTGTGCAATTGTTAGGGTATTATACCATGATTTGTTTGGCTTTGTAAAGGCAATGGAACGCACAAAAGGACAGCTCTATTGTGCGGTGTATTTCCGCAAAATAGAACTGTTCTTTTGTGTTTCAGGTGCGTAAACTGTTACTTCAACTGGCCAAAATCAATTAAATCAGCAAAACGTTCTAAATCGCTGCGAGTTCTGGAATTGGTACCTGTGTGTACTGAAACTGAAATGAATGCTGTTTCTGTATCGGCTAAGATGAATGATTGATGCGTACCTTGCACGAGTATGAGCCTTATGCCATGTATGTTTTCATAGACCCACTCATCAGAAAATGCGGAGATGTCGATGTTAGTAATAGCAACAGGATCGAATGTCCCTTTACGCCCTGAGCGAAATGCAAACCACATATCACCATGCCGTGCATCAAAGTGGAATGTGCCGCTTTCCCATCGATAGCCGGGGTATAAAGTGAAAGAGTTATCGGCGTTATCAATGAATGGTTTGTTTGCTATGCTTGTTTGAAATTCCTCCCAGCTCTTATTGTCATTGAAATAATCGAACAACTCACCGTATAGTATAAGCCCGTGCCTTTCGATGATGTCGTGTATCATTTCAACATCAGCCCAAGAAGAAGCCCAATACCACTGATACGCCTCAGGGATATCATTACGGGTACACATTATAACCATGTAATCTTCAAGCTCCTCCGGTGGCAAATTATCAAGAGTTTCTTGATTTTCCACAATCATAATACCCTTTGCTACGAACTCTCCGGTTTCAGCATGAACAAAAGCGTCAGTATCTTCGTCCCAACGAACATCACCAATGCCATTTACATAGAAGATGTCTCTATTCTGCCATTCCAGCCACTCCATTGCCGCTTCGTATTCAGGGCTACCTGTGAAACCAGCCAACAAGAGTTCACTCATTGGAATTGTGAAGTCATTAAGTGTACCATCTGGGCTCATTGCTTTAAATTGCTCTTCAGTGCCTTGAAAATTGCCAAACGTAAAAATCTGGTCGGAACGTGGTATAATTAAGTCTCGAAAGCCAAATATATTTATGGCAAATGTAGTGCCAACTAAGGCTACTGCGAGAATAGCTACGATTGCAGCAATTGACATGGCCTTGGATGCTATGCGTTTTCTATGCGTTGTCATTTTCATTACCTCCGATAGTGTATCCTCGGAGGCTTTTAGCACCGAAAAGGTGTCTTTATATAATTCCTTATCAAGCATTGTTTTCCACCTCCAAGAGCTCTGATTTAAGATGTTCTCTTGCCCGCTTCAAGCGTGTACGAACGGTTGCGTTTGGAACATTAAGTAATTGAGCAATTTCTTCGGTAGAGTAATCCTCAAAATAATACAGAAAGATGGAAATGCGATACTTTGCCGGAAGCTTCATTACCATTTCAAACAACTCATTTTGCTCCGGTGCCTCAAAACTCAGAGTCTCGATGTAATCTTCAATAGGCTCTATATGCCGCCACGGTGATAGTAGTGTGCGTTTGCACTCGTTGATAGTGACACGGATGAGCCAATGTTTGATATGCGCATTATTCTCAAATGTTTTGTTGGCACGATACAGTTTTATCAGTACATTCTGCGTGATGTCATCGGCATCAGAGCGGCTTTTTAAGTAATTAAACGCCACCCTGAAAACCGTGTCCATATACATTCGTGCGTAAGCTGTGTATTGTTCGTCTGTAATCATTTAGGAATTCTCCTTTGAAAAGCCTTTCACTTATAATATCATTACAAAGGCGAAAATGTTTCATTCACTGAATTTTTTCTTTCCAAGGGGACAGGTTCACTGTGTGATCCTCACTCTGTCCTCGTGTACTTTCCCAAAATCACCACATCGGTCAATTTTCTATGGACTTTTCCTCCATGTTAGAGTAAAATAGAGATGGCAGACTTTGGAACCAAGGAGGACACCAGATGAAAGCAATTCGCCGTGCCATTGATCGGTTTTGTTATAAGCGGCCCAGATTTGGGGTTCCCAACCTGATTCGCTTCGTCGTTTTCGGCACCGCTTTGGTGTATATTCTGGGCCTGATGGACACCACCGGCAATCTATATAGTTACCTATCCTTTGCCCCCGACTACATTCTGCGCGGACAGGTGTGGCGGCTTTTCACCTTTTTATTCGTGCCCTTCCAAACCCATCCGATTTTCCTTGTCATTGTGCTGTATTTGAGCTTTACGCTGGGTTCTTATTTAGAACAGACTTGGGGAACCGCAAAATTTACGATTTTTTACCTGCTCAGTGTGATCGTTCTCATTGTCACCGGCATGGTGTTGCATTTGGTCACCCCTACATTCTTGGGTACATTCTCCCTCGTCAATGGATATTATATCCACATCCTGATGCTGTTGGTGTTCACCACCCTGTTCCCCAATCTCAGCTTCCGGTTCATGTTCATTATCCCCATGCAGGCCAAGTGGATTGGGCTGATTGCCCTTGGGTTTTTGCTGTTCCAACTATTCCAGCTCCGCTGGATGTTCCCGCTGAACCTCACGCCGTTAATTTTAGCACTGGTCTACTTCATTTTCTGTGGAGAGACTTTGTGGAAACACTTAGGTTTTCACAACAAACGTGGCACCCGCTCGGCCATCAATTTCAAGCTGGCCGCCAAGCGGGTCGAGCGAGAGCGGCAGAGCAGGGACTATACCCGCAAATGCGCCGTCTGTGGAAAAACGGACACAGCGTACCCGGACATGGAGTTTCGGTATTGCTCCCGGTGTAATGGGTATCACTGTTTTTGTATGGATCATATCAATAATCATGTGCATTTTGAATAGGGGAAAAGGCAGACATGCGGCATAGTAGCCGCACTGATTGAACCAATTTTCAAGACGACTATAAATAAGAGCAGCATTCCATAGCCTAGGGCCCGGTGCATAAGCACCGGGCCCTGTGTTATTCATTAGATATAGATTAAGAACCCCTCTGAGGCTGGACACGGACAAATTTCCAATCAATTGTGCCGTAGTCATCTCTGGTCAAATAGTGGTCGTTGGCCGCAGCCAGTACGGACGGGAAGTACCACTGTATCGGGTCTCTGTCCACCGGCACATCCGGGAACGCGCGTGCGTTGTCACGCTCGACATCGGTTGCACGGTACGCCTCACGACTGTCTAGTCTGCCTAAAATACGGTTCATTACCGTTGCAACTTCTGCACGGGTAATGTTTGCGCTGGGGCGGAAGTTGCCTCGATTGTCACCCTGCATCAGATCGTCACGGTATACCGTGTACACTGCGGCTCGTGCCCAGCCGGCAATATCAGCGGCATCCCCGAAGGACATTGCGCCTGCTTCTTCCGCAATGCCGTCGATCCGTGCAATCATCATCGCCAGTTCTTGGCGGGTAATCGGGCTGTTCGGGCGGAAGTTGCCTTGCGTATCGCCGAGAACCAAACCTTCGTAGAAGACCCAAGCCACGTAGTGGTAGAACCAGTTGTTGGCGGCTACGTCTGGGAACTCATTAAAGCTACTCATGCTCTCAGGTAGTTCATAGTCTTCACGCCGTACATCTGAATCAAAGTCGTCAATCATGACACGAGCCAGAATCGCCGCTACCTCGGCACGGGTGATATCACCGCCGGGCCGGAACTCGCCGCGGTCGTTACCGAACATGTACGCCCGGTGGAATTCTTCCAATCCAGCAATCGCTTCTAGAAGGGCTGCGGTCGCCTCATCTATTTGTGCCTGCGTGGATGCCGGGTTGATGTAGACTGTTTGCGCCGCATCTCTAGCGGTCACAACTGTTGCCCAACTCCTTGCGGAGTAGCTGCCTTCGTCTAGTTGCTCCGCCACTTCCGCTAATGCGGCACGCAGTGCGTCTCTATTCGGCACTTCGCCTGTGTCTGCAATCGGTTCCCAGACGGCTGTGACCGTCAAGTCGCTTGTAATGTTGGTAAATGCGCTGTCCCAACGGACGAATATGTAGTTGGTACGTGTTACTTCCGGCGCAGTTGCTCTTTCCCCTGCACGGACTTCCTGCACGAGCGCACCGCCACCAGTACGGGTGCCGCCAGCTAGAGCAAATGTTACCGTGAAGGTCGGCGGTGTCCAAGTGGTTGTCAGGTTCGCGTCTACCACTACGGTCTCTGAAACGCCTTGGCGTGTCACGACAAGGTCAAATGTCTCGACAATGGAAGCGTTTTCTGCTGTCGGGCGTACGCCGGTGATAACAATGTCTCCGTCTACCACCACCGCCGTTATGCCTGTTGGTAAATTGTTAGTGTTTAACGCAATATCGCCGATTGCTGTGCCCGTTACGGTTACGCTTGCGGTGAGGGCATAGTCAGTGATTGTCACGGTTTCCGGTGTCAACGTCACCACTGGCGGTGTCCAAGTGGTTGTCAGGTTCACGTCTACCACTACGGTTTCTGAAACGCCTTGGCGCGTTACGACAAGGTCAAATATCCCGATAATGGAAGTGTTTTCTGCTGTCGGGCGTACGCCGGTGATGACAATTTCTCCATCTACCACTGCCGCCGTTACGCCTGTTGGCAGATCGCTAGTGTCTAGGTAGATGGTGCCGATTGCTGTGCCCGTTACGGCTACGCTTGCGGTGAGGGCACTGTCAGTGATTGTCACGGTTTCCGGTGTCAACGTCACCACTAGCGGCACCCATGTGGTTGTCAGGTTCACGTCTACCACTACGGTCTCTGAAACACCTTGGCGCATTACGACAAGGTCAAATATCCCGATAATGGATGCGTTTTCTGTTGTGGGACGTACGCCGATGATGACAATTTCTCCATCTACCACTGCCACCGTTACGCCTGTTGGCAGATCGCTATAATCTAGGTAGATGGTGCCGTCTGCTGTACCGCCGACTACTACTGCCACGGTCGTGTCCTCATCATTGATTGCTACCGCTATCGGGTTCAACGTCAACGTTGGAGCAATGGGGCGTAATATGAAGTCACCGCTGTCTTCCGGATACGCCACCACTTCGTAGCCATAGGGCGGTGTGATGGTGATTGTCGCCGTGCCATCGTCTTCGCCAGTGGTGTAGCGCCACCAGTCTTCTGGGTCTACCTCTGCCGGACGCACAGGCAGGTTCACAGCCACGTCATCGCCATCTGTATCGGGTAGCGTGATGACAAGCTTGCCTCCTTCTGCCGCTATATCAGACCCGGCCACCGGTGGTGTAATGCCTATCGTGACACTGGCGTACTCGTCTACTGCCACGTCAATCTCTGCGGCAGGAGCCAAGCCTGTGCCTGCCTCGACCGTCACTTGTGTCGTTGGGCTTGCAAAGTGCGTTTCTGTCTCTGCATGGCGCACATAATATGTGCCCGGCGCAAGTCCTTCCACAACATCTCCGACAACCCGCTCCCACGGGCCATCAGGGCCGGGGGCCCATTCCATTGTTTCGGCTACGCCTGTGATGCGGCCGTCATTCACGTCTGCAAATCTTGTGGGATGCCCAACTAAGCCGGTCGGTGCGTCTTGATGTTCTCTGTTATCTTCCGGTTCGAATAGTGCCGTTATTGTGGCACCGCCCGGGGGCATGATGATGCTCGTGCCTGCACAATATCTGCTTGCAAGCTGGACATCGCCCGTTGCGTCCCATGCGACAAACAGCTTTCCAGCGGGCACCTCTGCCATGATATTGACCACTGTGCCCGGCATAAAGTCTCCAGACCCGCTTCCGCCGTAGACGGTGAGCGTGTAAGTGTCGGGGACAATCGGCGTATGCGCTAACAAGTTGCCATACACTTCCCACTCCCAGATGCCGATGCCGTTGGAATTATGCGCCTCTTTTTGGATGGTGACACGCAATTGCCACGCCTCGACTGGTGCGGCAAAGGCCGTATAGTTGCCTACAACCGTGTCCGCTGTGATACCCGATGTTACACTTCCCAAGGGTCTCCATGCTGCGGGGTCATTGGGGTTGCCGCTGAGAGGGAGATAGTGGAACACATAACTTGCCGGGAACCGAATCCCGCCGATTCCGGGGGGATCTCCGTCAACCGTGAAGGAGATGCTGGTGCCGTCAATCATGGCACCTGAGGGCCAAATGTATGTCACTGATTCGGAAATGCTGTTGTTTCCAAATGTCGTCCACCGTTGCCCGCTGCGTGCGCCGATATAGTTCCCGACATGTATGCCATCGTTGATCGTATGCACATCATCATACCGGCCGGGGCGCAAGAAACTGACATCAGCGATGCCCGCTGCGAGTGCTACATTCTGGCGGGCCTCTTGATGGGGTGCTCTGACCACCGACGGGGGCGGGGAGTTATTTGCGTGGAACTCGGCCCAAACCTCACCTGAACTGAGGGCATAGTCCCAAACCTTGATATTATCAAATCCGCCGTCAAATCCACGGTCTGCGGCCATGGGCGCTCTGCCCAAGTATGCCCAGAGCGGGCCGCCGTTGCCCAGGTCAGCAATAGACGTGTTCATATCGTTGTGATAATCGACAAGTTCGCCATTGAGGTATACCCGCATGGTCGTATCGTCAAAGACTAGCGCAACCCTGCTCCATGTATTTGTGCCCCAGCCCGGGGTGTCCAAGCCGCTTTCGTTGTCACCCCAGCCGGACACCGTTATCGCATTGCGCATTCCGGTGCCGCGTACGCGGTTGAGGAAATACCGGCCTGTGTTGCCGTCGAACGCAAATGTGTTTTCAGGTTGAAGCGCAAAGGTGAAGAAGAATCCGTCGGCAAGTGTCGTATACACATCCATCGCAATGGTAACTTGCTCTCGTCCATCGAACAAACCATCCGGGAACCTTGCCCGGCCTGCGGTGTGGCTGGAACGAGTGGTTGTGTTTTGCAGCCGAAGATAGCCGTCGTTCCCGATGGAGGGTGGTGTCTCGTGGTCTGTTACGAATGCACGATGGGTGCCGTCCGGTGCAACCAGCGTCATGGCACCAAACTCGCTGCCGGGTATGCGGTTTTCTGCGTCGCCCTCAAAATCAAAATGGGCAAGCGCAGTCCGGGGAAGCCGCATTAGGTCAACATGAATCGTGTACGTTCTGGTTCCGTAACTAGAAGTTGCCACAATGGTGACGATATAGTCGCCGTTGTCCTCTGTAATGGTAACATCGGCTGTTGTCCCATAGTAGGTGGGCACGTAAATGACATCAGCGAGTGTAATCGTCTCCGCTTCCACGGCAACGCGTAGCGCACTTGATGCAAGATTGACACGTTCGCCCGCAATTTCAAGGGATGCAAGGCTTGACCGGCTTGCTGTTAGGCTGCCGGGTTGCGGTTGAAGTCGGCTCCAAGCTGCACGCAAATTTTGATATGCAAGGTCAATTTCTTCCTGCGTGCTGTGACCGCCAATGGTTGCTTCCGCATCCACTTTCGCCACGAAGAATTCATCGAACCCCGCAATAAATAACCTTCTGTCCTGCATCGGGGTGGCAAGCGCAACCAACGCTTCCAATGCCGACGGGTCTCCGGCAACGCCAGCACGGACGAAGAACATGCGTTCATAGTTGGCGGTGGCAGAAAGCCCCTGTGTGACCGTTGCCCGAAGGGCCGTCAAACCAGGTGCCGTCGCCGTGAGAGTGTTGCCGACAATGGCAGCACCGGTTGTGCCTGCGTCTGCAACCTCCCAGTGGATCGTCTGCATGGTGGCATTTGCCGGCATGACGATACCGCCCAAGGTCTCAGGCACGGTTACAATGATTCTGTCGGGAACGCCCACGATATTTTGTACAGGCACGAAGGAGAGAACTTGTATGGTAACTGTTTGCACAAAATCCGTCTCTTCCGTCAGGCCGTTCACGATTGTCGCAGTCAAGACAACTGTTCCCGGAGCAGTTGTACTGAGCACGCCGCAATCTGTCAGCGTGGCACCGGTTACGCCGGCATCTGCCACGCTCCATACCACGTTACGATGGGTCGCACGCAGCGGCATCACGTCAACGCCGTCGAGTGATAGGTCAAATGCAGCCGCTTTGCTTGTCGGGACGCCGACAATCTCACGCACCGGCACAAAAGCGCCGCTGTCTTGGAATATTGCTTCTACGGTTGTGTCACCCGTGAGCCGAAGTTGGAGTGTATCTTCCCCCGCCGGTTGTGCCACACCATTGACGATGAAGTGTGAGAAGATAAAACCGGGATATTCGACCGCCTCAATGGTCTGTGTGGTGTTGGCAAAGTAGAGGCCGGTCCACTCTTCCTGGTCGGCCACACCGGGCGTTGTTCCCTCTTCAATCGCCATGCCGTTTAAGCGGAAGAAACCCATCTCCCCCTCGCTGCGCAAGGTGAGTGTGACGGCAGCACCAAGACCCAAGCTGACATCGGAACCGCCTTCGTTCATGGCGACTCTGGCATGGTTCATCATGTTTTCTTGCCGTATATCCGCAAAGTTACGCATGGTTTGAACCGTGTTCGCCCATTGATTCGCCGTGAACACTCTCCATCTGCCTGCTTCTTGCGGAATTACCGGGGCAATATCGCCAGCCATACGGTTGATTTCAGCATGGAAGACCTCTGTGCGTAGATTGGTGTTCATCAAATCGGTCATGCGGTTTGTGTATTGCGCCCTGAAGTAGGGATTGTCCATAAAGCGCCGCCACATCATAGTTGACCAAGGCGCCTGGACTGCGTCAGAGGAGGGAACTGTGAGCCATTCAAACATGTTGCGGCTCATGTGGAAACGGCGGGGCGCCGCCATGCCGTAGTCTAAGTCTTTGAGGTACCAGCGCCAGCGACCGTCTCGATTGTTGTCAGGCAGGTTGCCTTGTTGGATGTCCGCTAAGGTCGGGAACGGGAAGCCGTACGAGAGGTCTGCTGCGAAATATGCCGGGGGGCTGTAACGGAAAAGTTCTATGTTGTTGCCCGGCCAGTCTGTGTTTGAGACGAACATAGTAAAGATGTAGTTGTCGATAAAGTTGTCGATGCAAAGAAATCTCTGTGCTTCTTGGAACCATGTGTATGTTCTGCGCTCCGCTTGCACTAGGGGCGTGTTGCGATTGAACCAGTTCCACATCTGCATGTACATGGCCAGATCGACATAGTCTTTATCTTCCCGGTCTTCCGGCCGCTCAAAACGCATGGCATCGGGTACATTGTTTGCACTGTGAGAGAACCCAATCTCCCCTACATTATCCGTAGAGCCAAATTCGTTTTGCCGCATGTAGGTTTGGTCGTCCGTGCGTTCGCGGATATTATAGATACCCCAAAATTCACCGTTGATGAAGAAAACAGAGGCACGGTATGCCTGCCGCGGCGCATGGGTGCCGATTGCCATGTGGTGTGCCATGGAATCACGCATCATGGACCATCTGCCGTCCTGCCCGGATGCCCGCATGATAATACGACCGAACTCGTGGATCGGTTCGTGGCGGTAATTTTGCGCTCTGCCTTGGAAGATGTCGTAGTTAAAAGTATTCTGCTCGCCGCGGGCGTAAATGCGCCAAGCGCGTTTGGCCAGTTCCCGTGTTTGGTTGCCGTTGATCCGTAGTCCAATCTGCTGTGAAATTCCCACGGTGCCATCCGGCTCGATCAGCTCCATATGGCCTTCACGCTCCCACGCATGTCCGCGTCCGCCGGCATTTCGGCTCAGTACCCGGCGATTGATGCCAAGCCCGATGCCGCCCACCGACCAAAAGTTGAGCCCGTCCGGCGTGAACAGGGTACCTGGGTCGGTGGTTATGGCAACAATCGGCAACTCCGCATAGTCGGCATTGACGAAGAATGACCGTGTTTGCGTGGGCGACAACACTGTGCCGTCCTCGGCAAACAGCCGTACACGTAAGGCGGTTCCCATAAACACAGGGGTATTCGGACGCTGAACGGTACCCATGTCAAGATTGTTCCCAACAGACCGTATGACGTTGTACTGGTCACGGACACGCAATACATGAGAGAGGTTCGGGCGCGGGTTAAAATGGTCAAACGGAACGGGGGAAATGGGGACGTGGTTGGTTTCGTATGTCTGGAACGGCGGGGCAGACGGAACCGCCGTGTTCTCTCGGATGTGAAGCCCCGCTACCGGGAACACAGGCGAGGCCGCCGTGGGTTCTGAACCGTCGGTGGTGAAACGGATCACGGCACCTTCATAGGCTGTGGTGAGGGTTAAGTAGAAGGGGTCGGCGTAGATACCCGCCTCGTGAGAAAATGTAATCTCTCTGCGTGTTTGCCCCCAAGGGCCATCGTGGCTGGAGCGCGGACGAAACCGTGCAACATCCGCATCGGAAATGCCGCGGGGATATGCGTAGTCAATGCTTCTAAAATCAACGCTGTTGTCGGCGGTGTTTTGAAAATAGTTTCTGCGCACTGCTTGTTGTCGGGTGTTTCGTCCGGCGGGTGCTTGCCCGAAGAAGTGATTGTTGGCGTCTCTGTCTTGCGGTTCATTGAATGCGCCTACAAGGTCAACGATGCCAAGGGTGTCTATCAATGGGTCATTAATGTCGTGGGGCAGTGGCGCTGACGGCAGTGCCGTTTGGTTGTTCACCAGTGCGACACTAAAGTTATGGTTGCTGATTTCCCGGTTGTCCCATTGTATATCCCACTGCGCAAAGACCACCCGCGGCGGATCCTCTCCCGGATTCGGCGGGCCGGTCGGATTCACGATTAAGAAAGAGGTGTGGGGCTCAATGGTATGCCCGGTAAGCGGAAGGACATGCCAACCATCCGGCGCCTCGCCCCGCGGTTGATTTAAGAGCTGGACAGACCAGTCGTTTAAGTCCACGGCTTCATCACTAGAGTTATATAACTCAATGAAACTGTGTGAGAGTGCGCCGGTTCTTGCGCCGGAACCCTGCATTTGGTTGATGACAACGCCGAGTGGCTGTTGGGGGTATTGGGGGGGTCCTTGCGGTGCTTGATACCATGGGCCATCGCCGCTGTAGCGTGGACGAATCCGTGCAACTTGTTCGTCCGAGATGTTGCCGACTCTGTAGTCGTAACTCGTGAAATCATAGCTGTTATCGCCGGTGTTGGAAAAATAAAGCCTGCGTATCGCGCGTTGTCTGGAAATACGCCAAACAGGCTCTGCACCGAGGAAGTTGTGGTTTGGGTCGATAACTTCATTGATCGTGCCCACAAGGTCAAACACGCCAAGTGCTACCATCTGCGGGTCATCAAGGGTGCGCGGCAGGGGCTCTGAAGGTAGCGGGGTTTGGTTTCGCACCAGCGCGATACTAAAGCTGCTGTTGCTGATTTGCTGTGGCCACACCAAGTCCCAATCTTGGATGACGTAACGTGGGGCGGCTTCCCCTGCGTTGGGAGGGCCTGTCGGGTTCACGATCAGGAAGGAGGACTGGGCCGCAATCGTCTGTCCGGAGAGTGGGAGGACATGCCACATGCCTGTTCCGTCGTTTGTAAGTTGGACGGAATATGTACTTAAATCCACAGCCGCATCTGTTGTATTATACAGTTCGATGAAGCTGTGGGAAATCGCACCGGTTCTGCCACCGGCACCATGCGCTTGGTTGATAATCACGCCGACAGGATCGGATTCTTGGACCTCGGCACCCATTGCAAACGGTGCCGAGGTGAGCACAATGCAAAAGAGCAAAATAATAGCGATACTGCGGATAGCTTTTTTAGTCATTGTAGAACCCTCCCGGCTTTCTTTTATTGAATTTGGTTGCGTACTTACTCTAATTATATTTTCCCATTGCCATAAAAGCATATGAATACAGTTTAACTATATCATGGCTATATTATCTGTGCAACATATTTTTTGTTTGGTTATGCATCAAAAAAGTTGCAAGGTAGGGTGACAACCAAAAAAAGAGCGCAGAGGAAATGGAACAACCTCTGCGCTCTTGATATATTCAACTAACTATTCCGTCAAAAACCGCATCAAAATCATAGAACTCTGTGCTCGTGACACGGTGCCCCTAGGGGACAGTGTGGAGGGTGCGGTGCCAACGAGAAGGCCGTGATATACGGCCCAAGTCATGGATTCCATCGCCCAAGCACTGATAGTGGCGTGGTCTGTGAATCCGCTAAGGCTGAACTCGTCCGGCACAGTGGTATCCTGTCCGGAAAATCTGGCATAGCGGAACAGCATGGCGGCAAACTGCTCTCGAGTGATGGGTGCAGCCGGGGCGAACGTGGTCGGGGAGGTGCCAGTGACGATATGGTGCTCAAAGGCCCAAATCACAGCATGACTATACCACCGATCGGCAAGCACATCTGTGAGGATGGGCACAAACGGCGTGGTGGGCGCATCCGCCATGCGCCATAGGATAGTGGCCAGCATACTCCGACTGAGGGACGCACCGGGCGTGAAGGCAACGTCAGAGGTGCCGTTTTTGATGCCATTGGCATAAGCAAACTCTATGGCCTCACTGTACCACCGACCGGTCCGGACATCCAAGAAGGGGGTGTCGGTTTCCGGTAGCACGAGAACGTAAGAGGCCAGCCGCAGGATGCGAACCGGGAAGATACTTTGGATAACACGTTCCGATACAAAGAACATGTCGCGATAGACCAAGACACCACAGTCGCTGGCTTGAACGCGGAAGTCTTGAGTGCTCAGCCGGAAAGAGAAGGAGTTATCTTCCCGGTGCCAAGTGTGCGTATGCTCAATACTGAAAAAGCGAATCAGGTGGCTGAGAGGCAGATACACCTCCCGATTAAACACAAAGGGGGCGGCAACACCGGAGCTGCGCACCGGGTACGGGGTGCCGTGAAAGAGGTAAATGGGTTCGTTTATTTTGTAGGTAAGCCCCCGTGAAGGGAACGGGAGCTGTGCCTCAGAGAGGGCATCGTAAACACCCTTGACACGAGCGGTAGCGGCCCCCATATCCGGGACGTTGACCGCAAGTGCATTGCCTTGGGGCATCAAAAACCCTGTATAGATACCGTGAACTCCCATCTCAAATAATTGGTTGGCCCGGTGGGGGCAATCAACGGTATGAATAAATATCGTCACCTCCTCCGGTCGGAGTGCTGCCACAAATTGAGGCGTTGCAAGCCGATCGGGGATGCATAACGCAAATATATTCTCTGCAAGTGCCATCCGTGCCAACTCACTGGGCGGCGGTACGTGCGGCATCATATAAAGGGTCACAATAATATCACGAAACCCCAATGCCCGCAGTCGAGAGACGCTTGCAAAGCTATACGCCTGAGGAATAAAACGGTCTCTGTATGCCGGGAAGCGGTTTCGGATGGTGTACAGGGCCGCATAGTCAGAGTCTTTCGTGTCTGTGATGATACGAACCCTTGGGTTGGCACGCAAAAAGGCAATCAGCATAGGAAGGTCAACAGGCGTAAATTGGTTGAACAGGCGATAGTCCATAAATTCAGCATGAGACACAGGTACACTGGCGGCCCCCGGCACACGGTTTGGAAGCAGAGGCCACCCATGGGTCATGACAATCTCGCCGTCTGTGGTGGGGAGCATATCCAGTTCCAAGAACAAAAAACCGTTGGCGACAGCGGATTCCATGGCCTCTAGAGAATTTGACATTTCGTACCCCAAAATAGCCCCGCCGGCGTGTGCCACTAGGCGAAACGGAAGCGGTGCAGACATGAGTTCTACGGTGTTGTTGTCCTCGGACATTTGCGCAGGCTCAACCGCAACCGCCACTGTGGCCCCGGCAAGCATGAGAAAAACGAGGATAAGACATAAGCTTCGTTTGAACATGAAAAACCCCCTATATTGCTCTAGCTATTATATCGAAGTGCCGAAAGGAAAACCATACGATATATGAACATATACAGTGGGAAAATTTCAATGAATTATAGCGAAAATGATAGAAGTTGGTCGAGGGCATCAAGGCCATATTCTTCAAATTCTGCATCCGAATATCCCTTGACAAGCGAAGCGTAGTTGGTATAATAGACACAACGTCAAACATAAAGAAAATAAGGAGAGTCCTTCCATGATGAACAGACGAATGATTGCCGTTTTACTGATTTGCGCCGTGTTATTCTTTGCTGGGTGTCAGCCCGGTGATTCTGTCCGACAGGTACGGCTAGACATTGAGGGTATGATGTGCGGTAGCTGTGCAAATAACCTCACCACCGTCTTAGACACCATCGGCGGCGTAACCGTGGTTGAGGTCTCGGCGACAGATGATTTTGCGGAGATTACTTACGATTCTGGCGAGACTTCCCTAGACGAGATTAAACACGCAATTGAAGAGAGCGGATTGACAGTTGTAAGCGAATGATAAACTGCAAAGACCGCCGCCCTGTGAGGGGCGGCGGTTTCGTCTGTTGAAAACGTTGTCCGGCCTTTGCCCTTTGGGGCCGAACGTGGCAAATACCACCCACCCTCTTTGCAAACCAGCAAAACCATGGTATAATGAGAAAATAAAATAGGAAAAATATGCCCAACAGAAAGGTGCAGAATTATATATGGGAGTATTTAGCAAAATTTTTGGCAGCCGCAGTGACCGGGAACTCAAGCGCGTGATGCCTATCGTAGAGCAGATTGAAGCATTGGAAGAGGGGTACAAGGCCCTCTCTGATGCCGAGTTAAAAGCCAAGACCCCTTGGCTCAAAGAACGTCTAGTGGCGGGGGAGACATTAGATGACATTCTGCCCGATGCCTTCGCCACTGTGCGGGAGGCGGCGTGGCGAGTGCTTGGGATGCGCCATTACAAGGTGCAGCTTATCGGCGGCATCGTGCTACATCAAGGCCGGATTGCAGAGATGAAAACCGGGGAGGGGAAGACCCTAGTCGCCACCCTGCCCAGCTATCTCAATGCCCTCGCAGAAGGTGGGGTTCATGTGGTCACGGTGAACGACTATCTGGCCCGCCGTGACAGTGAGTGGATGGGGAAAGTCCATCGGTTCCTCGGCCTTAAGGTGGGGCTGATTGTACAGGGGTTAGACAGCAACGAGCGGCGGGATGCCTATGAGGCGGACATTACCTATGGCACCAATAACGAGATGGGCTTTGATTTCCTGCGGGATAACATGGCTATCTACAAACAAAACATGGTGCAGCGGGGGCACACCTTCGCCATCGTGGATGAGGTGGACTCTATCTTGATTGACGAGGCGCGGACACCGTTGATTATCTCCGGCCAAGGGGATGCGTCCACGGATTTGTATCAGCAGGTGGATCACTTTGTCCGGGGCCTAAAAGCCAAGGTCTACGCCAAAACCGACGAGAAAGCGGAAGAGGAAACGGACTTAGATGCCGATTATATTGTAGACGAAAAGGCCAAGACCGTCACCCTTGCCGCCCGTGGAATTAAAAAGGCAGAGCACCACTTTAATGTAGACAACTTGGCGGATTTAGACAACGCCAATCTGATGCACCACCTGAACCAAGCCATCCGGGCCCATGGAATCATGCACCGGGACATCGACTATGTGGTGCGGGACGAGGAAGTCATCATTGTAGACGAGTTCACCGGCCGCCTCATGGTGGGTCGGCGGTATTCCCAAGGGCTTCACCAAGCCATTGAGGCCAAAGAGAATGTGACGGTTGCTCGTGAGTCTAAAACTCTTGCCACGATTACCTTCCAGAACTATTTCCGCATGTACACCAAACTCTCCGGTATGACAGGGACGGCCCTGACGGAGCAGGACGAGTTTATGACCATCTATAGCTTGGATATTGTAGAAATTCCGACTAATCGGGGCCTGCAACGCCAAGACTTGCCAGACGTGATTTACAAATCCGAGTCCGGTAAAAACCGAGCCATCATCCAGCAGATTGTGGAGTGCCACAAAAAAGGCCAGCCCGTGCTGGTGGGTACGGTTTCCATTGAGAAGAGTGAACAGCTATCCAAGCTACTGTCCAAAGAAAAAGTCAAGCACAACGTGCTAAACGCCAAAAACCATGAGAAAGAGGCGGAAATTGTGGCCCAGGCCGGTAAACTGGGCGCAGTCACCATTGCCACCAACATGGCTGGTCGTGGTACGGATATTGTGTTGGGCGGTAACGCCGAGTATCTGGCTCGGCGCGACCTGCACAAAGCGGGTTATACCGATGAGGTTATTGTAGATGCCACAGGCTTTGCCGACACGGATGACGAGGACGTCAACACGGCCCGTGCCATGTTTGCCGAGCGGTTAGCGGCCCATAAAGATATCATTACCCAAGAGGCCGACCAAGTACGGGACGTGGGCGGGATGTTCATCCTCGGTACCGAGCGGCACGAGTCACGGCGGATTGACAACCAGCTCCGGGGCCGGGCAGGACGACAAGGGGACCCGGGGGAGAGCCGGTTTTATCTCGCCGCCACGGATGACCTGATCCGCCTGTTTGCCCAAGAGCGGTTCGAGGCCATCATGGAGCGGGGCGGCTTTGACGAGGACACGCCGCTGGATTCCAAGATTTTCTCCAGTCTCATTGAAAACGCCCAAAAGCAAGTAGAGAGCCGGAACTTCCAGTCGAGGAAGTCTGTGTTGGAATACGATGATGTCATGAACCGCCAGCGGGAACTGATTTACAAACAGCGGCAACAAGTGCTGGACGGTCAAGATATCTCGGAAAATGTACAAGCCATGATTGAAGAGGTCATTGAGACACAAGTGGCAAGCACATTCCCCATGGATGGGCCGTTGGATAAATCGAACTTCCCCCGGATTATCGGGCCGTTTGAGGGTGTGTTCTTAGCCCCCCACGCATGGCAACCGAACGCCGAACAACTGGCGGCCTTCGATAAAGACAGCCTGACGGAAGAGCTAGAGCGGCGGGCCGCAGAAGTATACACTCGGCGGGAACAAGAGATGGGCACGGTAGAAGTCGAGCCGGGCAAGCCTGTTGTGGTCATGCGGGAATTAGAGCGGATTGTACTGCTCCGTGTGGTAGACGAGTTCTGGATGGATCACATTGATGCCATGAGCGAGCTTCGCCAAGGCATTGGCCTCCGGGCCTACGGCCAGCACAACCCGGTGGATGTGTATAAAAAAGAAGGCTTTGAGATGTTTGACGCCATGGTGCAGGGTCTCAAAGAAGAAGTGGTTCGGCGGGTGTTTACCATCCAAGTGCGAAAAGACCAAGAGAATAAAGCCCTAGAGCGCAAGAGTGTGGCGAAAAACGTGGTGGCCGGGATGCAGGCCGGTGGACGGCAGAAACCAAAGCCCGTCCGGGTGGAGAAAAAAATCGGCCGGAATGAGCCTTGTCCCTGCGGCAGAATACGAGATGATGGGTCGCCCATTAAATACAAAAACTGCTGTGGCGGGAACGAGTAGAGTATGGCGATTGCCTTACGCCGAAATGGCGGCTTAACCTATTTCATAGACGACCAAATCCGGGTGCCCCACGCATTTACCACCCGTCTCGGCGGGGTGAGTGAGGGGATATATGAATCCCTCAACTTGGGCGTGGCCCGTGGGGATGACCCGATTGCGGTGACAGAAAATTATGACCGGATTTTGGCAGAGCTTGGTACGGTGAAACAATCCTTGGTATTTTCCCGCCAAGTCCATGAGAACACGGTTCGGGTGGTGGATAGAAGCCATCGGTTGCCCGACCTGTTCGGCCCGGTAGAGGAAGGGGACGGACTGGTGACTGTCGCCAAAGGTGTAACCTTGGCAGTATTCACCGCCGATTGTATCCCGATACTGCTCTGGGACGAGAACACCGGGGCCGTGGGCGCTGTCCACGCCGGATGGCGGAGCACGGTGCAGGATATTGCCGGTGTGGCGGTGAAGAAATTTGCGGCCCTCGGCGCAGGCCCTGCCCATATCCGGGCCGCCATCGGGCCAGGGATCGGATTGTGTTGTTTTGAGACCGGGCCGGAAGTTCCCGAAGCGGTTTTAGATGCCTTAGGCGAGGGTGGGCATGACTGCGCACACTCCAAAGACAATCACAAATATATGGTGGACATCAAAGAAGTCAACCGCCGTCTGTTACTCCGAGCGGGACTTCTACCGGCGCATATTAGCGTGGCAACCCAGTGTACCATGTGCGACCCGAAGACCTTTTGGTCCCACCGGGCAACCGGGGGCAAGCGGGGGTCTTTGGCCGCAATCATCACCAGTGGAGTAAACCCATGAAGTTAGCAAAAAAACCTTTGGCCCTTTTGTTGGCTGCCGTACTGTTCCTCGGTAGCTTGGTTGGGTGCGGTCTATATGTGTCGCCGGAAGAGCCGGAAGAAGTAGTAGAGGATGCCTCTACCACCCCCACCCCGATTCCCATTGACACATCCATCCCCACCGATGGCAGACTTTCCATAAGCTATGTGCCGGGAGAGCCGTTTAATCCCTTCACCGGCACCAATCGGGACAATCTTGCCATCGGGGGCCTGCTGTATGAGGGGTTATTTGCCTTAGATGAACAGTTCACCGCCGTCCCGGTGTTGGTGCAGAGCATGACCACCTTAGACGGTCGGCAGTATACCTTAGAGCTTAGGTCGGACGTTACCTTTCACAACGGTATCCCTCTCACTGTGGCGGATGTCATCTACTCCTTAGACCGGGCTAGGGCCTCCGCCCTGTTCGGTGGGCGGCTGGGGGTTATCACCGGCTATGAGCGGCGATTTGATGCCCAAGGGGAACCTTTGGAATTTGAGATGGAGATTACGCTGGGCCAGACCCACGGCAACCTGCCTGTGCTGCTCACGTTTCCCATTATCCAACAGGGTACTTTCTATTGGGCGGCACCGCCGGGGACAGGGCCATATCGCTATTTGGACGATGGTACCTCTCGTTTAGAGCGGTTTGACGGGCATCGCCACAGCAATGAGTTACCGGTAGACACCATCTACCTGACCAATATTGCCACCAACGAACAGCTCACAGCGGACTTTAACGCCGGTCTGTTAGACGTGGTGCCCATTGATCCCACAACCCAAGGGGAGTACCGTTTGGCACCCACTCGAGAAATCCGGAATTTTGAGTCCAGTTTGATGGACTATATCGGTTTTAACCTCAACCGTCCAGAAACCGCCCGGCGGGAGGTGCGCCTTGCTATCAGCCGGGCCATTGACCGGGCCTATATCACGAATAATATTATGCGGGGCGGTGCTGTGCCCTCGCCCTTGCCGTTTCATCCCGCCGTCTCGTATTTTGACGACCAACTGGCGGCAGAGTTCCGATTTGACATGTCGTTGGCCCAGCAGATTTTAGCGGGACAGGTGACGGTTCCTCGCTTTGAACTTCCGGTGGAGGACACGGATGATTACGACAATGGATACCCGACAGATGATACGCCCCAAGAGCCGGGTGAGCCTCGTGAATATGAATATGGTAATGTCCCCGCCCTTGAGGACGAGGACAATGACCACGACCGCCCCCTGCCGCAACTCACCCTACTGGTGGCCAGCGGCAATACCATGCGGATGGAGATTGCGGTGTATATTGCCGACAGTATTTCTGAGCTTGGCTATCAAGTCATCATCGATGAGCGGCCTCATAGTGAGTTTATGGAGGCCCTAGAGGACGGACATTTTGACATTTTCTACGGACAAGTACGGCTCCAGCCGGACTTTAATCTGACCCCGGTACTCCGGGGAGAGCTTGCTTTTGGTGCCTTGTATCAAGCCATGCCCCAGCGGGTGATTGATGAGTTTCTCGCCTCTGGCCAGCCTGACCGCAGCGAGCGGGCTACCGCTATGGCGGAAGCGGTGTTGTTGGAGGTGCCGATTATGGTGATTGGGTTTCGCAACATGGCGGTGGCGACCCAGCGGGGGATTGTGTCGGGGCTCACGCCGACGCAGGAGAATATGTTTTATCGGGTTTGGGATTGGATTGTGGATGTGTAGGGGGCGGTGTTCTTGATGTTCCGTGTCTTTGTCCCGATGCCCTTCGTAGGGGATGCCGCCCTCGGTGTTTTGCATCCCTTGTTGTCCTTTTCCTAGTTTGGCGTGTTGCGCTTGCCACCTTGTAGGGGACGTGCCCCTGTGCGTCCCGGCTCTTGACCGTTCCTGTTCGGCGTTGCCGCCGAGGGTTTCTTGGCGCAAGCCAAGGGCTTGCTATGTCCTGCCGGACGGGCTTTCTTTTTGCTCCGCCAAAAAGAAACAAAAAGGCGGCTTATGGGCTGCGCCCCTAAGAACCTGCTAAGGTCAAGGGCAGAGTGACGACGGTTTTGCACCTTATACTCCGTACTGGTGCCAAAACCCTCACGCCGGATGTAATCGTACTCGAAACTCCAATGGTCAAGGGCGGTGGGGCCGCCGGTGGGATGTGCTATTGAAATGCACTCATACATGAATAGCATAGGGTCAAGGGATGTTGTCATCCCTTGACCCTGTTTTTTGTTGGGGCTGGCGTTCTCCCTAAACATCCCTATCCACCCTTTACGGTGAGTATCTGGGTAAAATCACTCGCGTCAAACGCCGTCTCCAAGTACAGACCCCGGACTTTATCGGTATAGCTTCGCACCGTATATAACCCCAACCCTCGGTCATCGGCCTTAGTGGAAAAGCCCTGCTCAAACAGCGTGTCTACAGAAAGGTCTTCAGGATTCCAAGTATTGCGAACGACAAACAGGGTGGCATCTTCGACTTGGAGTATGGCGATGGCCAGTTGTTTTGCCTCTGTCTGTTCCGCCGCTTCAATGGCGTTGTCTAACAATATGCCCAGCACTTGACAAATCACCGCCGTGGACACGTCCAAGTCTTGGATCGGCTCCACCGCCTCAACAACCACATCCACCTGCCGCTCGGCAGCGACAGAGCATTTGTACATCAGCACACTTTTAATCTCATTGATGTGGATATTGTGCAAACTTTTCATCCATTGATCTCGGTGTAACAACTCCCGGTTCATCTCGGACAGCTCTGTATCATAATATTCCACCAACCCATCCATGTCCCGGTTGTCGATGTACAGCTTGAACGATGCCATGATCTTCATATGATCGTGGCGAATGGCCCGCAGGGCGGTGTAGGACTCTTCTAAATCATGTACATACCGTTGAGATGCCTCCACCATCTGCCGCTCTGCCTGGAGGACGCTTTCTCGGTACGCATAGCGGACAATGATGCCGGTTAATGCCATACTGGCAAGAAACAGTAGGACATAGGCCGTATCCCGCGCCGTTTCTAAATCTTCTCCCGCATAGATCAGATGGATAATCAACAGTATCACGGCAGAAAGGATCATCACGAAATAAATCCCCGGTCTGTTGAACACATTCATATCAATCCTCGCCCGCAAAAAACGACGGAGGAGGAAAACCACACCCGAAATACAGACAACAGCACCCAAAAACACCACCATATACTGGGCGGTAGAGGCGTATCCATATACCCAAAACCGCAAGAGCAAGACCGCCAACCCCTCCCAGCTAAACGCAATCAACAGAGCGGCCAAACTGACAAGGATGCCTTTGCTAATACTTTTGTACTGAAGGCCAAAGACGATAGCCATGGGCACGCTAAAGATAAGATACAAGGTTCTCGTGTCCTCTATCTCAATGTCGAACAGGCGGATTCCGAACACCACAGCCGCAATAACCGTTACATGAATGAACAGGAATGCAACCTCCCGTTTTTTACTTGCTTGGAGGGCCCGCATACTCTCAAAGCAGAGTACCATGAATGCAGAAAAGCTGATGAGTCCAAGAATCATTAAAATCGTCATACCTATCACCTCGCCACCATTCTATCACATTCTCGCCGGGAATCAAGGGTAACTATCATAATTGATTGCATAAACAGTAGATTTTATTGCATAAACAACATTGCTATCCAAGTCTTTTTGTGTTATACTGTATCAGAAATTTTACAAAGAAGGAAAGAAAAAGGAGGAACACACATTGATATCCATGACCAATATTGTCAAACGATTTGACAATAAAACCGTGCTGACTGACGTGAGTTTCCGCGTAGACAGGCGGGAAATTTTCGGACTACTCGGCCCGTCCGGATCAGGTAAGACCACTATCATCAACATCCTGACCCACCAGCTCATCCCGGAGGGCGGCCATTACGACATCGGCGCCACATCCAAAGAAACCGGACTCATGCTAGAAGAGGACGGACTGTACAAACGCCTGACGACCACAGAGAACTTAAATCTATTCGCCGGCATCTACGGCGTGGACAAAAGCAAAGTGTCTGAGGCCCTGCACAGTGTTGGATTAGGGAATGACCAAAAAACCCCGGTGGCAAAACTATCAAAAGGGATGCGCCAACGCCTAGCCCTAGCCCGTGCCATCCTGCACGCACCAAAGGTTTTGTTCTTAGACGAGCCCACCGGTGCCTTAGACCCGGCCACAGCCCGGGGCATACATAAGCTAATTTTAAACCTACGGGACAAAGGGGCTACCATCTTCCTCACCACCCATAATATGGAAGAAGCGGTGGGCCTCTGCGACAATGTGGCACTGTTACATCAGGGGAAAATCGTAGAATACGGTAGCCCCAACGCTATTTGCGAAAAGCACAATTCGTTCAAAACAATCCCAGATTTGGGGGCTGTATTTATGAAAATGACGGGGGTGGATGCCCAATGAGTGCGATTAAAGCGATTTTCACCAAACAGATGGCTGATTTGCCGAAGAACATGTCGGTATTGCTCTTATTCATCATGTGGCCCTTGATGGCCTTCGTGATAGGCAACCTTATGGGCTATGTTGAGATACAGGCAGGTATGTTTGCCTCTATGCTCATCGCCAGTGGTCCCATGGTCTCCATCGCCAACAATGTGGCGGAAGACAACGAGTACAAAGGGCTCCGTTTCCTAGTCATGGCCGGGGTAAAACCTTGGCAATATCTAGTGGGCATGGCCGGTGCGTTCATTCTGGTATCGGTACTGTCGCTGGCATCCCTGTTTTGGATTGGCGGTGTCACCGGAGACGTGTTGCTCCGGGCCAGTATCGTCGGCCTACTAGGACTCATCGCTTCGTCCATCTTAGGCGGTGCCGTCGGCATCTTTGCAAAGAATGTGCAACAGGCAGCCGCAATCTCCACACCCCTTATGATGATACTGGGTTTTGCACCCATGTTTGCAGCGGCGAACGAGACACTCGCACGAATTGCCGAGTTCCTGTTCCCCATGCAAGTCATGGTGGTAATTCTAAACCCCTACGCTGACTTCACCCGCGCCCTGATTGTCATTGCCGGGAATGCAGTGGTACTACTAGCGTTCTTTGCCATTGCATATAAGAAGAAGGGTCTCAGAGGATAGTATTGTTCGTTGACAGAGAACAAGAGAGAGCAAATGCTCTCTCTTGTTTTTATTTTATGGAATTTGCTCAAATAACAAACTCTGCACCCTCATGACCAATATGTAGTGATACTCTTTTCGTGGTGAATTTGATGATGCAATAATTCGGGTCAGAATCGCCGCCTGGATATATGTGTATAAACGGCTCTTGCCAATGTTTCCGCTTCGATTCCTGGTCGGTAAGTATCTCGGCTTCACCGACAAGGGTCAAATTGTCAAATTCAGTATAGGCGCATATGCTGGCCTTGTTGCATAGCTGCAACCGCTTGTACTTGTTTGACCCCACAGGCGTAGAAAAATAAATCTCTTCGATGCCCTCCTGCCCCATCAGCCAAATAGCCGAGGTGGACGGAAACCCATTTTCATCTATGACACTAAAGCTGGCATCACTGCGGGTCTTAATAAATTGATTTGCCTTTTCAAGCATGTTTCCATTCATTGTTCATCTCTCCTAATATGTTTGATTAACGGGAAATAACCTTCTTCAAGTGTACATCAAAACCTAGTCGGGTTGTTGTAAAAATCGGACATGTTATTACGATACTCTTGCGGCGTTACTCCGCATACCAATTTAAAGTCGTGGATGAAATGCGACAAGTCATGAAACCCTGCCATGTCTGAAATGTAAGCAAGGCTTTTGTGGGTTTTTTTCAGCAGGCGAAACGTGTTGTTTACCCGAATCAATCTGGAAAATGACTTTGTGCTTGTGCCAACAAATTGATTGAATATCCGGTTTAACTGCCGTTCACTGTAATGGGTGTTGTGAGACAGTTGCTTTACAGAAATATTCCCTGCACATTTCTTAATATCTTGCAGTGCCAGCATCAACTCCGGGCGGTATGCGGCACGCACGTTTGTAAGTAGCAACGTATCAAGGTTCGTTACCAACTCATAGATGCCACTTGATTGTTCAACCGTCTCCGAAATCAATTTGGCAAATACCGCATCCACTGCTTCAAGCGGAAGCGTTCTATCCGTCAATTCACTTTGGCTGATCCCTGTAAGGGCATAAAATCCAGCAGGCTTGAACTCTATGGACACCATCATTTCAATCTGATTCGCTTCACTACCAACAATGTAAGGTTTCGTGGTCGGCCCGTGCAGATCGACAAGCACATGATTGTAACTGCCGCGTTTCTCCGCGGAAATCGTGGCGCACCCGCAGGGCAGTTCAGTAAAGCTATCTGGCATGAGGCTTTTTGTAGGAAAGGTGATGTTGTAATTTGAAATATACGCCCTTAAATGGGCATGGGGAAGCACACAAATAAACTCACTGGCTTGGAGCAAAATGCGATGCGTCTCTTCAAATGTTTGTATATCTTTGTGAGCGATCACATGCTACACCCCCAAGCCGATTCTCAATACACGTCTAACTCATATATGGTCTGATTTCCTCCAGTAACACACGGTTAAATTCAGCCTTGTTATCGTGCATTGTGCTATGCCCTGCATTTGGTATTAGGAAAAATTCTTTATGAGGTGCGGATATTTCCTCAAAAAATTCTCCCGCTAAGGTATGCGGGGCCTGATAATCCCTGGCACCCAGAATATAAAACACAGAAATGTCATACTCCACACCAAAGTTGTGGGTGTCAAACTCGTCAAATAAATATTGGAGTATCGGTAGCTGACTGTTCAGAAACCCTGTAAAAGCCCAACATCTCTTTTCCTTCCAAACTCAGTGTTTTCAGAATCGCTTCAGGGATTCTTTTTCGTTTTGAGCGCCACATGGTTTGGCACCCCTTTTAATCCTTAGATACCCTTCTTTGCCGCCCGAAGCCGCATACTGTGATCCAATATCCGCTTCCGAAGCCGCAGGCTCTCTGGTGTGGCCTCTAACAACTCATCATCCCCTAAAAACTCAATACACTGTTCCAAACTCAAAATCTTCGGTGGCGTAAGGCGTAGGGCATCGTCACTGCCGGAGGCGCGAGTATTGGTCAGTTGCTTTTTCTTGCAGACATTGACCGTAACATCCTCGGTCTTATTTGCCACGCCCACTACCATGCCCCCATAAACCGACGTACCGGGGCCAATGAACAAACTGCCCCGCTCTTGTGCGCCGAATAGGCCGTAAGGTGTCGCCTCTCCCGCTTCATGAACGACCAAAACCCCGGCCGTCCGGCGGGAAACTTCGCCCTTAAACGGCGTGTAGCTATCAAAGACACTGCTCATAATCCCCTCGCCACGGGTATCGGACAAAAACTCACTGCGGTAGCCAAACAAGCCCCGGCTGGGGATAAGAAACGTTAATTTCATCCGGTTCCCGATGGGAACCATTTCTACAATCTCACCTTTGCGGGCGCCCAGCTTCTCCATAACCGCACCCACGGCGGATTCCGGCACGTCTACAACGACCTGCTCTAAGGGTTCACACCGCTGGCCGTCAATTTCCTTAAAGAGCACTCTCGGCGGGGATACTTGAAGCTCATACCCCTCCCGCCGCATGGTCTCAATCAAAATCGAAAAGTGCATCTCACCCCGGCCCGCCACGAGGAAATTATCACTATTCTCCACCGGCGTCACGCGGAGGCTCACATCTTTCAGGGTCTCTCGAAACAGCCGGTCTCTGATATTGCGGGTGGTGACATACTTCCCTTCCCGTCCGGCAAAGGGGCTGTCATTCACCGAAAACGTCATCTCCATGGTGGGTTCAGAGATTTTCACAAAAGGAATCGGCACCACGTCATGCACGGCACAAATGGTGTCCCCAATGGACACATCCCCAATACCCGACAGGGCAATCACGTCCCCGGCAAAGGCTTCCGTCACCTCTTTCCGCGCCATACCGTCATACTCATACAGAGTGACCGCCTTGGCCTTCCGCACCGGGCGCTCCTCATGATAGTCGCAGACAACAATCTCTTGGTTCTGCCGTAAGGTACCGTTTGCAATCTTCCCAATGGCAATCCGGCCCACGTATTCGTTATAGTCAATGGAACTGACCAGCATCTGTAACGGCGCATCCACGTTTTGTTCCGGTGCGGGGATATAGTTGACAATGGTTTCAAACAAAGGCTGAAGATTTTCCCCCTGCACCTCTGGGCTGAGAGAGGCGATCCCCTGCCGTGCGCTACAAAAGAGCATCGGCGAATCCAGTTGCTCGTCTGTGGCGTTTAAGTCCAGCAAAAGTTCTAACACCTCATCCACGACCTCATACACCCGCTGATCCGGTCGGTCAATTTTATTGACCACCACAATCACCCGGTGTCCCAGCTCTAAGGCCCGAGAGAGTACAAACCGGGTCTGCGGCATCGGCCCCTCGGCGGCGTCTACTAGTAGCAGTACTCCGTCTACCATTTTCAAAATCCGTTCCACCTCGCCACCAAAGTCAGCATGGCCGGGGGTGTCCACGATGTTAATTTTGTAGTCCCCATAGCGAATGGCAGCGTTTTTGGCCAGAATGGTAATGCCCCGCTCCCGCTCTAAATCGTTGGAGTCCATGACCCGCTCATTCACGTCCTGATTCTCCCGAAACACCCCCCCTTGGCGCAGAAGCGCGTCCACCAGAGTGGTCTTCCCATGGTCAACATGGGCAATGATTGCAATATTGCGTAGGATATTCAATGTGGTTTGTGTCCTTTCTTTGGTTGGAAAATAACGATATAGTATACCACATTTTTGTGAGGAAGGCAAATGTTTTGATTGTTCGGTTTTGCCTTTTTGTAGGGGCGATTATCAATCGTCTGGCCCTTGGCCTTTCCTGTTCGGCGTTCCGCCGAGGTTTTCTTGGCGGAGGCCGCCAACTGGTTATGTCCTGCCGGACGGGCCTTCTTTGCCGTTTCGCAAAGAAGCAAAGGAAACACAGGGGCTGCGCCCCTATGTACCCGCAAGGTCAAGGTCCAAGGTAGAGACCGTTTTCATGTTATACTCCGCACTGGCGACAGGAGACACCTACCAGAAGTCCGGTTGCCTCGGAACCTACAAGGGCGTTTTTTTCCGCCAGATTGATGTGCTATTGGAATGCGCTCAAAAACGGAAGTCATATACTACCCATTCATGAGCACATTGCAATAGCACATCCATCCGGCGGCCCCACCGCCCGTGACCATTGGAGTTTCGACGACTATTACATCTGGCGTGAGGGTTTTGGCACCAGTGCAGAGTATAAGGTGCAAAACCGTCGTCACTCTGCCCTTGACCTTGGCGGGTACATAGGGGCGCAGCCCCTGTGTTGACTTTTTGCTT